>JBJSWM010000099.1:0-11085 GCA_046085865.1 Pirellulaceae bacterium | reverse complement strand
CCGCAACAGGAGTCATTGTAACCATGCCCGAAGAATCCACCCAGTCCGTTTGCCGGTGGTGGTCCAAGCAGGGCGACTTCTACAGGGAGTAGAAGAATAGCATCGAGATGGCAGTGAGTGGTGTCAGGCTAGGTGCCTGCGCCGATGCCGCCAAAGGAGCAGAGTGACTCCAACCAAGCAGGCCGAACTAGGCTCAGGAATCGGCGAAATGGAGTAGTTGATCGCGGGTCCGACGAGCGATGTGACCGAGTCGAATCGGTAGTTGCCACCGGTCAGGAGCGTGCGCTTCATCGATTCCAGAAAAGTGATTTGTATCTTGTAGTTGCCCGGGGTTGCCGTGGCAGTGTTCAGTCGAAGAGTGCCAACCGACCGGGGTGTTCCGTTGAAGATTTCGTCGGCGCTGCCATCATCTTGCCGACCGTAGTCGGTGAAGTAGGCGATCCCCGGAGCGCTGAGATCGAAGCTTGATGAAGCCTTGCTGAAAATCGCATTCACGCCCGAAAGGAAGGTACCGCCTTTACCCGAATTATCGTAGGGACCTGCGGAGACCTCATAGTCAAGCACTGCCAGCGACTGAGTCGATCCATCGTGTGTCTTGAGGAACACATTGACGACGATCTCCTCTCCTTGGACCGCCGACAATTTGTTTGCCGACAATTCCATCACGAGATCGGCCTTGGCAAGTCCGACAAAACCAAGCAGCAGCAGGATGGCCGCGCAAAACGAGTTGGTGCGACGGAGCGACACGCGATTTGCCTCGGGATAAAAAGAACAAGTAAAGGAAACTTCAAACCGTCCTATAGCCACCGGCGGCAATCGATACCCGGCGAATGGATGCTGGCTGAAATACCGTGCACCCAAAGATCAAACCATAATTTGGGGGGACTGCGCCCTTTTTTCCCAAGTTAATGAACTTGCTGCGTTTGTCAATCAAACAGTCTGTCAGTTTGGGAAAAGCGGAAAGAAAGAGCCAGCCCTTATGGGGGGGGTGTGCTGCTACTGTATCCAAAAACCTTGGCGATCACCAGTAGATGAACTGCAGGAACCGTTCCCGGTCGGCGGCTGGCAGTTGGTCGATCGACGGGACGATCCAGCGATTCTCTTCGGTGTCGGTGATCAGCTTGCCTTGATCGCCATAGTCGACAGCTTGGCTTTGCGTCCAGCGCATCAGGATTGTCTGTCGGCCGATGTCGGTTTCGACATCCAGCTCGAGAAAACCGTGATCGAGTTTGGAGCGATAGACTCGTTGGATGACGCGCAGCAGGTAGCGCCGGTTGGCGGTCTGGCGGATCCACGTCTGCTGCTCCACTGGCCATTGCTGGAGGTCGGCGATCATGCCGATTTCAGGTTCTTCTCCATCGGTTTTCCATTGGCGGATGCTGAGGTATTGATCGGGGTGGCTTGCGGGGAATGTGCGGACGACAAACAGGTCTTCGACCTGCTGATCTTCGCTTTGCATCGCCAGCCGTCCATGGGAGTCGAGGCGGAAGTGATGCTGGGAGGGATTCAGCCAGAGGATGCGAGGTTTTCTATCGGTACTGGATTCCTTTGCTTCGTCCTTGGGGGACGATGCCTCGGAAGCTGACGGAACCTCCTGGGTCGGCTCGCCCTGCTTCCGTTCTGCTTGTTGGTTGGCATGCTGCGTGGCCGACTGGGTGGAGTCAACCGATTCGGGATCATGGGATTCTTGGAGCTGTCCGATCAGGCGGTCGACGGTGGGGTGTTTGGAGACTTGGGTTTGGATCCGAACCAGTCGCGCGTAGATGCCATCTTGGGCCAGCAGTTGGGCGTGAGAGCCTTCTTCCTTGAGCATTCCTCGTTCGAAGACCAGGATGCGATCGGCGTTCCGAAGAGTGCTAAGCCGGTGAGCGATTGCGATGGTGGTCCGCCCTCGAATGAGCACCTCCAGCGCCTCTTGAATGCTCCTTTCGCTTTCGGCATCGATGCTGCTGGTGGCTTCATCCAGAATCAGAATGCGAGGATCATAGAGCAGGGTTCTTGCGATCGAGAGGCGTTGTTTTTCGCCGCCGGACAGCCCAGCGCCATGTTCTCCCAGCAAGGTTTCGTAGCCGAGTGGAGAGCGGCATAAAAAATCGTGAGCTCCGGCGGCAGCGGCTGCCTGGAGGCCTTCTTCGATGGTGGCGGTTGGATGCCCATAGGAGAGATTCTTCCAGACCGTCCCGCGAAAGAGAAGCGAATCCTGAAAGACGATACCGACGCGTTGTCGGAGCAATTGCGTCGATAGGTCGCGAAGATCGATCCCATCGATCCGAATGCTTCCTTCCTGGACGTCGTAGAACCGAGCGAGCAGGTTGACCATGGTGGTTTTACCGGAACCACTGCGGCCGACGATACCTACCATTTCCCCAGGGGCGACACGAAAGGAAACTCCCTGCAGGACTGGCTGGCTGCGGTCATAGCCGAAGGTGACACGATCGAATACCACCTCCCCACGGGGATCATCCCAAGCCTTCGGGCTGGATGACTCGGGGATCGTCAGTGGCGCGTCGAGCAATTCCAGGACGCGTTTGCTGCCTGAGAGGAAACTGGTGAGCCAGGTGGTGAAGTTGGAAAGAGCGCTCAGCGGAGCGTAGAACATCGCCAAGTAGGCGAGGAAGGCGATCAGCTGCCCCAGGGTCATGTCGCGACCGATCACATCGCGCCCTCCCACGTACCACACGATCAACCCACCCAGGCTGAAGACTAGCTGCATGGCGGCCGAGTAATAGGAGTTGGTGTCGTCGACCCAAAGACGCCATTGGCGCAGTTGATCGCTGGCTTTCTGAAACCGCAGATACTCTTTATCTTCCTGCGCGAACGCCTTGACGACTCGGATTCCCGATAACATTCCGTTGAGGACCGACATCTGTTTGCTGGATGCATCCCACAGCCGATAGTAGCGGGGATAGACCTTCTGCCAGAAGATCCAGGATCCAAGAAAAACTAGCGGAACCGGGATCAGCGTGTACATCGCCAGCTTGGGATTGATCCACAGCAGCATGGCCCCGACGCCGATCAGCTGAGCGGTCTGCAGAAGGAAGCCACCGGTGATCTGATGGAGCACTCCATGGAGCACTTCGCTATCGTGCGCGACGCGACTGAGAATGCTGCCGACCTGATGGCGGTCGTAGTAGACCACCGCCAAACGCTGCAACTTATGCACCATTTCCGCTCTCAGACTGGCGGTGATGCCGGTTCCGATCTGAGTTGCCAGTCTGCCTTTGAAGACGCCGACGGCCGAGAGGAGAATCCGCGACCCGGCGAGAGCCAGTACCACCAAGAGCAGCGCCTGGGCAAAGCTGGGATCGGGGTTCGATTGAGCTCCACCGCCGAGGATATTGTCGACCAGATGCTGCTGAAGCTTCGGTGGAATCAGCTCGGCGATCACTCCGGCGATCGTCAGTCCCGTCAGCAGGAAGGCGCCGCGACGGTAGGGTGCAAGGAGGTCGAAAAGCCGTTTGAGAATCCGCCCTTTCTGGAGGCAGCGCGGGCATTGGTCTTGCGAAGGTTCCAGGCGCAGGCTGCAGTCGGAGCAGCGTTTGGGTTCCAGTTCCTGATCGGCATCGCTTCGAATCGTCGGGTCGTCAGCCAATGGCTCCCCGCCCGAATCGGGAGGGCTTTTCAACAAATCCAGATGGCGGTTTAGTCGAAGGCTGACTTTGGAGAACTTGGATGCCTGAGCATTGGAATACCGGAGTAGGTCGATCCAGGCGCCATCGACCTGAGCCTGCAACCAGCCTGAACCGGTTCCCGCCCAAGTTCTCACCTTTTCGATTTGCGTCCAGGAAAGCTGGATGGTCGATTCGGCCTGTCCGGGAACGGCATCGACTCGCAACTCCTTCTGGTCGGCATAGAGCGTTGGTGTCGCTGGGTTGCCTACCGCGTCGATGTCGCTAGCTACCTCCAGCCATCTCTTCGAGGCTTCCTCGATGGACTCCGGCAACCGCTGGCTAGGTAGCTTAACGTTCATCGACCGTCCTTGTGTCGTGTGAGCGGTGGAAAGAAGGTGGTTCGGATGCGACCGTCCTGGAAACAGGTGCAAACGGTGGCGCGCTTGTGAGAGTCGCGATGTGGGTGGGAAGTTCCTGCGAATTGCCTGCGGGAAAAAGATTCCGCAAACGATCCCCAAAAAATCGCTCAGGAAGGACCGGAGGGGGACTGCAGCAGCGCCGCGGCAAATCCGATCAGGTCCTTTCGCTCCTGGGATTGCTGGAGCATGGTTCGGAAGTCCCCCGCCTTGCGGCTCAATTCCAGCAACGAAGGAGCGATGCCGAAGGGGCGGGCAGAGGGGGGCATTTTGCGCACCAGGAATCGCAAAGCTTCCTCATGGCGCCCGGTGCGATCCAGCAGGTCGACATAGGTTTCGATCGCTACCGTTCCGTGTTCCTGGGGATCGATCGATTCGGCTTTCTGCAGGAAGTACTTCAAGGAAGCTTCGGTCTGATGGCCCAGCAGGGCATCCATGAAAGTGATGGAGGATGCATAGAGGTCAGCAAAAGGCTCCTCGGAGGGATAGTGGTATTGCGGATGGAGCTGTTTGCCGTAGCTTGCCAGATCGCGAGCCAGTGCGAGGGTGGAGGGGTCGTCCAGGACGCGCGCGAAGCGAACGGTGGAGGCCAAGTGAGTGGTGTCCAGATGGTAGGTGCCATCCTGAAGCCAGCCGGGGAGTGCCGCGAGGAGTTGGGTTAGTCCCAGCTGGGGATCGGCAGGGGTTCCCTGGCGTCGCAGCCAGTCCTGCTGCATCGCCGAAAGCAGTTCCGCATGGACATGCTTGACCAGCTCGGCAACCGCCAGTTGCTGTTCGGGTCGTCCTCGCATCGCGACGACGCTTTCCATCATGGTGATGGTGTTGCAGGTACCGCGGTGTTCCAGCGACAGCCGCGTCCCACGCGCGACATCGACCGCCTCATGCACCAAGATTTGCAGCAGCAGATCGAACTGCTCCCCTGACGGTTCGATGCCTTCGAGCGCCTTGGCTGCAGCGGGACGGTCGCCGACCGGTCGAAAGAACATCCATCCTTCTTCGAGTTTCCCTTGCGCCAGCAGTCCCAACCCGACTTCCCGGCAGGCGTCGATCAAGCCACGCTCCAGTTTGTCCTGAAGGTCGCCACCCATCGTTTCCTCCGACTCACTGGGGACGGCAGTTAGCCCCAGCAGCAAACGTTGCTGCATTTTGAGACTCTCGAAGAGGTCGCGGTACCGCTTCTGGCTCCGCAAATGCTCCACCAGAAGATTGGCGGCGGCAAGCGATCCGTTTTGGTCTTTGGCTTGGCGAAGCAAGTCGAAGATGTCGTCGGTGGCGATCATGAGAAAGCGATTCCTGATACACTGAAAGAGCAAGGCTGGCTGAGCGGTTCAGACTACCCGATTCCAGCTATTCGCCAACCACCCCAGATGTTTCCACAACACAGATGCTTCCACAATACAGGGGCTGCCGCAACGACCGATGGAACCCACCGACACCCCGTCCCCACTGCATGCTTCCCCGTCGTTCGGCTCCCTGCGCGTCGCAGCCCTGGAATCGCGGCGGAGTGAGGACATGAGCCGCCTGATCGAGCGATTTGGGGGGAATGCGTTTGTTTCTCCCTCCATGCGCGAGGTGGCGGTGGAGGAGCCGAAGGAGGCGGTCGATTTCGCTTACCGGGTGATCACCGGGGAAATCGGCGTTGTCATTTTTTTGACCGGGGTCGGCTTCCGCCATCTCGTTCACTCCATCGAGAGGCATCTGGAAACCCAGCGATTTCTCGATGCGCTATCCGACGTGGTGACGGTGGCCCGTGGTCCCAAGCCGGTCGCGGCGATGCGGGAGGTGGGATTGACTCCCCCGCATCGCGTCCCGGAGCCGAACACCTGGCGGGATCTGCTGCGAACACTCGATCAGCACGTTCCCTTGGCCAATCAGACGGTCGGGCTGCAGGAGTATGGTGTCACCAATCATTCCTTGATCGCCGGCCTGGAGGCTCGCGGCGCCAAGGTGGTTCAGTTGCGGGTCTACCAATGGGATTTCCCCGAAGATCTAGGGCCGCTGAAGGAGAATCTGGAAGCGATCCTGGCGGGAGAGCGCGATGTCCTTCTTCTGACCAGCGCTCATCAGCTGGTCAATCTCTTTCGGCTGGCCGACCAGCAGGGGCAGGTGGAGCTGCTTCGCAAGTCGCTGCAGAAGATGGTGGTTGGCTCCATCGGACCCACCACCTCGGAGATGGCGCAGCAGATGGACGTGCGGATCGACGTCGAACCGGAGCATCCGAAGATGGGGCATCTGGTTCAGGCTGCAGCGGAGGCAAGCGGTCGCATCCTGCAGGCCCGCAACTGGTCGGTGAGACTTTTGGAGGAGGTGACGGAAGCTCGCCAGCTTCAGGTCGCAGAGTGGTCCAAGCCGGGAAGCATACCGGCTTGGGAGGATTCCCCGATGATGCGAGCCTGCCGTCGCCAGGCCGCACCGGTGACACCGGTCTGGATGATGCGGCAGGCGGGGCGCTACATGGAAGAGTACCGCAAGGTCCGATCCAAGGTCGGCTTCCTGGAACTCTGTCGAAACCCGCAGCTTTGTGCGGAAGTGATGGCGACAGCGGTCGAGCGGTTGGGGGTCGATGCGGCCATCCTGTTTTCCGACCTGCTACCGATCCTCGAACCGATGGGGATGGAACTGGAATTCACGCCAGGGGATGGGCCCGTGATCCATAATCCACTCCGAAGTTCACTCGATGTCGATCGGGTGATCGCATTGGAGTCGGTCGAGCCGCTGCAGTATGTGATGGATGCGGTGAGGATGACGCGAGCGGCGATTCCGGCCAATCTTCCGTTGATTGGATTCGCGGGAGCTCCCTTCACGCTGGCCAGCTACATGATCGAAGGAGGCTCCAGCCGTTCCTACACGCGAACCAAAAAGCTGATGCATGCCGATCCATCGGCCTGGGAATGCCTGATGCAGAAGCTGACCGAATCGATCGCTCGCTACCTCAATGGACAGATCCTGGCCGGTGCGCAGATTGTGCAGATCTTCGATTCGTGGGTGGGGTGCCTGGGTCCCTCCGACTACCAACGTTCGATCCTGCCTCACATGCAACAGCTCCTGGCATCGATTCTCCCTCAGGTGCCGGTGATCCTCTTTGGCACGGGCAATCCCATGCTTCTGCCTTTCCATCGAGGGGACGATCGGACGGTGGTGGGGATCGACTGGAGAATCGATCTAGTGCAAGGTTGGCAGATGGCTGGTGAGGATCGAGCCGTGCAGGGGAACTTGGATCCAACTGCTCTCCTGGGAACACCCGAATCGCTCGATCGCGAAATCCGACGTGTCCTGCAAGAAGCGGGGCATCGGTCGGGGCATATCTTCAACCTGGGGCATGGGATCCTACCGGAGACGTCGGTCGATCAGGCGCGTCGGGTGGTCGATCGGGTGCACCAGTGGAGCGCTCGCTAAGTCGCGGGAATCCCCAAACACCGCAGTTCGGGGTGGAATCATCCAAGCGGCTGTCTAACCCAAGACGTTCCGCGAGAATTCCGCTCATAGACTGACTCCGCAGAGACTGACTCCGCAGAGACAGACTCCGCAGAGACTGGGCAGCCACGTGGTTGGCTCTTGGCCGATGGCCCCACACCATTGCCGGGAGAGGTTTCTCTCAAAGCGGTTCGCCGTCCCATCGCGCGAAGGCTTCCAGAGCGAAGTATTCGGGGAGGCCAAGCAGGTTGTAGCTTTCGGCGGTGCCGCGATTGCGGTCTTCGGCACGCTGCCAGAATTCGCGGGGGTCGCTGCCTGGGAAGAGGGCTTCATCCTTCTGGCTTTCGTGCATGAAGATCGCTTCTCGCTTGCGCAAGATATCACTAGGGCTCAGCGGCACCGCGATATCGATTTCATGGAGCGGGTATTCCTGCCAGGCACCGCGATAGAGCAGCACTTCGGGGTTCTTGGAACCCGATTGCCGGTATCGTTCCAAAGCCAAGAAGATCGCCTCGGCGCAGACTCGGTGCGTGCCGTGGGGGTCGGCTAGGTCTCCGGCGACGTAGACTTGATCGGGAGAGACTTTCTGGAGCAAGTCCAGGATGATCTGGATATCCTCCTCGCCGACCGGCTTCTTGGCGATGGTGCCAGTGCGGTAGAAGGGAAGATCGAGGAAATGGAGGTTCTCTTCGCGGCAGCCGACGGTGATCGCCCCGGCTCTCGCTTCGCTCCAGCGAATCAGGCTTTTGATCGCCAGCACCACTTCCGGGTCGGGTTGGCCTGGTTGTTTGGATGCCAGCGACTGATCGACCTGCCGCTCGATGTCGAGCGATTTCTGGTGATCGATTTCAAAGATCCGGTTGTATTCACAGACCAGGTCGGCAACGCGTCGAGCGTCGTGATCGAAGACGGCGATGTTTCCGCTGGTCATGTAGGCGATGTGGACATTCTGGTTGTCCTCGACCAATCGAATCAGGGTGCCGCCCATGCTGATCACATCGTCGTCGGGGTGGGGGCTGAAGCAGAGCACCGTCTTGACGGTGTTGCAGCCGGCCGGGTGATGTTCGATCGTCTCCATCATCCAACGGAAAACCCGCTGAGCGATCTGGTGGGCGCGGCCCTGATGGCGCAGCAGGGAGTGGAGATTGTTCTTGCGGAAATCTTCGTCATCCAACTTCAGCAGTGCCTTGCCGGTTTTGTGACAAAGCCACAGCACCGCCCGCTTGACCAGCGCATCGTCCCAAACGACCGACCCAAGCAGCCATGGGGTAGCGATCCCGGTCAGTTCCGCCGAAGCGGGGCCATCGATCAGGACCTTGGCATCCCCATGGTCTTGAAGCGTTGAGGCAGGCACCCGATCATTGGCCGGTTGCTCCAGTGTTTCGCAGATGATGTGCGCCTTGTGTTCCCCCAGCGCCAGCAGCACAATCCGCTTGGCGGCTAGGATACTGCCCATGCCGACCGTGAGTGCCTGGTTGGGCACATTGTCTTCGCCGAAAAAATCGCTGGCGGCGCTGATGCGCGTCATGGGGTCCAGCGTCACCAAGCGAGTCTTGCTTCTTCGCGACGAGAAAGGTTCATTGAAACCGATGTGGCCATTGCGCCCGATCCCTAGAAGCACCAGGTCAAAGCCACCGAAATGCTGGATCGCCTCTTCGAACCGACGGCAATGCACTTCCACATCCGAGGCGTGGACTTGGGAGTCGAGGAAGTGAATATGGTCCTGAAGGATATTGACCTGCGACAGAAAGTGCTCGGTCAGCCACCGCCGGTGGCTTTGTGGGCTCTCGGAAGGCAGACCGTAATACTCATCGATTCCAAAGATGACGACGCGAGAGAAATCCAGCTGGTCTTGCTGATGCAACCGCACCAGTTCGCGGTAGGTGCCGACAGGGGTGGAGCCGGTGGGGAGTCCAAGGACGGTGCGCTGCCCCAGTTCGGTCCGTTCGCGGATCAGAGCGGCGATCATCGACGCAGCGTATCGCGCCAGATCGCCATGGGTGTCGAAAACGAAAGCAGGAAGGCGGGTGCCAACGACGGGGCGGGCAACGTGGTTGAGCATGGCGACTACCGTGTCAGGGATGGGGCGGAATACGTGATTCGAGGGGGCGGCCAACAGGCCAGCCTGCGATCGCTGCGTTTCCCTCTATTGTGGTGGATCCAGCGATCGGCTCCAAGAGCCATTTTAGCGGTCGAAGGGACGCAGGTCTGCGATTTGCACCCTCCCTTGCGGTCCAACCCCACATCCTATGTGGGCAGCAGCTTCAAGTCTGTCCCTCGGCGGTTGATTCCGCAAATGGATCCCATTCGTCGCGACTGGACCAGACCTCCAGTTCAGGGAACTGAAGTGCCAGCTCCCCCGCCAACTCATCCATGGCAAACCGCTCGCTAGGGCCATGGCCTAAGAGCAAAAGATCGAGCCCGCGGTGCGATGCCTCCAGCGCCTGATGGTAGGTCGCTTCTCCTGTGATCAGCAATTGACATCCGGCTGCAGCCGCAGCCGAAATCAGACTGCCTCCGCTACCGCAAACAATCCCAATTCGCTCGATCCTCCGAGCGGTGCGACCGATCCAACGCGGCTGAGCCATTGGGAGGGCATCTGCGACCAATTTCACCACTTCGTGACTTGGAATAGCCATCGGCAGCGTGCCGCACCTGCCCGACCCCACCCTGGGATTGGTGGGATGGGGAATCATGGGGCCAATGGAATCTAAATTCAGCCTTCTGGCGATGCGCTGGTTGATTCCCTCCTGAGCGTTATCCCAGGCGGTATGGGGGCTGTAGAGCGAGATGCCGTGCCGACATAGTTTCCAGACCAACTGGCCTGTTGGATCGTTGCAGACGATTTTAGCCAACGGGCGAAATGGAAGCGGGTGGTGAGCGACGATCAGGTGGGCTCCCTGAGCGATGGCTTCATCGACCGTCGCCTGCATCACCGTGAGACACACCATCAGTCGCTCGATCTGTCCGTCTGGGTCTCCAATCAGCAGTCCGACCGAATCCCACGCTTCGGCCAGTTCCAGAGGGGCCAGTTTTTCCAGGTAAGCGACGATCTGCCGCATGTTCATGGTCGAAAGACTCCTTGGGGCTCGATCGCCCGAACCTCACTGGCATACCTCTTCAAATCGTGGTCCGAAATCTCTGGAAGCCACTGAGAGTCGATTGGAGGCGGGCCCTTCCAAGGGCAGGCCGCCACCAGCCGCTGCTCCGATTGAAGGCTCACCGAGCAGCCGAAGGGTGCATGGCTCGATGGTTCTTCCAACGCCACACCAGCTTTCCCGACCCAAGGCTTGCCTTTCCGTGAGCCGGCCAGCTTACAATGGGCCGTTGACTCCTGGTTGTAAAGTGGGAGCAAGGCGGTTTTCGGAAGGACCTTCGGATGATCGATCGCCGTGAAAGGAGCCCTCATTGGGAGGGGAGAATTGGATGGGGAACCCCTGCCAATCGCCCTTGGGTGCGTTCCACGCGACGAACTTCGCTGGAATGGCCTCAGGAGGAGAGCGGCCGTGGTGGGCTGGACGATCCCTTGGTGGAGGAAGCGCGATCGGAGGAAGTTTCGGCGGAGGAGCGGGAACTTTCGCGACTGGGGGAACTCGAAGCGTTGCTGTGGATGGCCCGCGAACCGGTTACCTTAAAATGGTTGG
>JBJSWM010000098.1:0-2600 GCA_046085865.1 Pirellulaceae bacterium | reverse complement strand
CTCAGGCAATTCGAGCTAGATGTTTCGACGGTTGGTGGGGAAGTCTGGGTGCGAGGATTCGGGCCCTGAGGTTTGCTGGAAGCAGGAGTCGACTGCAGCGTCGATCGGAAGTCGGTATTTTCCTCCGCGCGACCGGTGGCTTTGGGGCGGAGCCACTTGGGCAAGGCGAGTCCCCGTTCAGGATGGGTTGCGCCATCGGCCGATCCCGATATCTTGGGGTTCGAGTTCCCAAGATCCTCGGATCCGAGTGATTCATCGGATCCTTCTTTCTGGCGTGGTGCTGGCATGGGGCGAGCGATCGAAACATCGTCGATGACGACGACAACCCCTGGTACCTGTTGAATCGTGTCCAAGATCAGCTGCTTGTGTTCCGGACGGCTGACGAATCCTCACACCCAGACCTCCCCACCAACCGTCGAAACATCTAGCTCGAATTGCCTGAGCATGCCTCGATCCTTGGCGATTTGAAGTTGATTCAGGATGCGCTGCGTGATACGAGCATCCAAGATCGCGGCAGCATCCTCGTTTGGACCAGCAGAATCGGTGCCATTGGATCGCTCCTCATCGGAGCGCTGCGCGTCCTCTACCCCATCTTCGGTTTCTTCTTGTAGCTGGGGAACGTCAGCGTCGATCGACTCTTTGTCCGCTACGACCGGCAGTTCGCCAGCCTCTTCCGGCTTGATGTCTGCCTCATGCGGCAGGGGCAAGTTGGAAGTCTTGGCTTCCTCAATCGAGGGTTCGGATGTCAACGCAGGAATGGCTGGCCCCTCCGTCGGTGACTCCACAGTCGAACCACTTCCTGCTTCCGATGTCGCCGACGGTGCAGTCGATAAAACGGTAGGTGATGGTTGGCTGGTGGACTCATCGGGGCGGCTGTCTGTGGAGCGTGCTCCATGAAGCCGTCTTGCAAATTCTTCATACGATTGCATTGCAGGAGCTGGCAATGGCTTTGCGGCCGGTGGATGAGGAGCCGCGACGGGAGGTGCAGGCAAGGGAGCTTGATTTGGTATTGGACTGCGTTGGCTCGACTCAAATGGTTTCGGTCGTCTTTTGGTTCTAGGTGCCTGGGGAATTGTTTTGGAGCCAGGTGTGACCGATGGATCTCGGATTGGCTGCGAGTCGGACGCTAGGCGGATCGCTTCCGATCGGGCTGGCTCCGAGTCGGCAAAAGCTTGCTGGGGCTGATCGATTTCGGTAGCAGCCCTTTTGTTGGCAGACGTGCGTGAGGCGATCCAGACGGGAGGCACATCGATGGACGACGATGGCATCGCAAGATCATTTCTGCGTTGTCGCAACATTTGCCCCAAGGGGTTGCCCTGGACGCTTGGGATGATCGGTGCAGGCTGATGGGGATCGTCGCTAAAAGGATCGATCAACGGATTTTGTTTGTTCAGCTGTGGCACCTCAAGAGCCCCCGGGGCTTGATGCATCCACTCCGGGGAGCTGGGGGGGCCTAGCGTTGGTGGTGTGGCGACCGTGTCGCTGGTGGCCATCGGAAGTTCCGTCCACTCCGGCGCAGGGAACGGAGCGGATCTTTCCTCCGAAATTTCGCCCGCTGGATAGCTGGTGATCGGTGGATGCTCCGAACCGCAGTCGCGACTGCTTGGACCGCTTGCGTCACAACTGGCATCGGAAAAACGCCAACGCGCCGAAAGCTGCTTGCTCCGTTCTATCCACTTCAGCGTCGCCGATTCGATTGAATTCCCCAGGCGATCGGTGTTGGTTAGCGTCGCTTGCGCCAGCGCGGGCAGCATCAGGGAGTCGAACGATCTTGGATGGATGCCTCCGACGGCGTCGCAGGGTGTTGCTTGGCCGATGCGGCAATCGCACGCTGGCGAATCGCAGCGATTTTCCGCGTTCCCGTGGGAAGACAAAAAGGGAACCATGGCCCAGCCAATCACGAAGCTGCACGCGTAGCGGCTTCGCAAGGTGGCTCGCCGTACAGGATGACCCCCTGCACGATGCCATCGATGGGACGGTTGGAATTTTATCATCGAGAGTCCTTCCCCAGCCAATGGAGGAATCATGGGGTTTGGCGACCAGCGGTCATTGGCCCTCCTCGATCGCTCGCTAATCGCAACCAGTCCATGAGAAAGGCGGACTTTGCAGCGAATCGTTGTTTTCTGGTATCGAACCGGAAAAGTCATCCGCATGAGAACATTCGGAGAAATCGTTGGAATCGTTACAGAGTGCCAATCTTCCGCAGGACGGCGTCACGCTGGCAACGGCAATGGCTAGCGTTGCCAGACTGGGTTGGCGGCTGGTGATATTGGCGGAATGGAGAGGCTCAGAAAACGGAGTCGTTCTAAGCGACCGGTGGACGATCGACAATCCAGAGATCCAGAGAGTCAAGTAGAGAGTGTCCGGTTGTCGGCGATGGACATCCAAGGCGAACCAGTGAATCCTCCGCTTTCTTAGCCCAGGGGGTGGCTAGTCGTTGTTCCCGAAAAGCAGCAGGCCCGGCATCCGCAACCGGGGGGGAAAGGGACGACAGTTGTGCCAAAACCGTTTTTCGCCATTTTGCGATCGAGCCGACAGTGGTGGTGGGTATTCGCGGCATGGGACACCCTCAGCGACTCATCGGTGCCGTGAGGAAAGTT
>JBJSWM010000097.1:0-2241 GCA_046085865.1 Pirellulaceae bacterium | reverse complement strand
GCAGCGTGGCGTTTGCATCAGGGATAAAGCGGCTGTCAAGAAATTGACGTTTCACGTCGATCAGCTCACCGTAGGCCTGCGCCAGCTTGCCTTCCACTTCCTTGTCCCTTTCGCGCAGCTTCAGGTAGTGTGGATACAGTTCGATCATCCACTGCAGCAGCGGATCGGAGATCTCCGCCAGTTGCTGGGGATTCATCTCCAAGAGAGTTTCGATCTTGGTTGCGATACCTGATTGCGATGAGTCGAACAGTCGCTTGGCAGTCTTTGCGAAATCTCGATCGTCGGGGAGCTTCTCCGCGATGGCTTGGATCTGGCGGGCGGCGGGGATTCCAGCGAGGCGTTCCAGCATCCCTGCCAGCAGGTTCTGGTCGGTGGCAGGATGCCAGTCCTGAGCGTCCAGGAGCAATTGCTGACGGGTCTGATCCCAGTTGCGATCCATGTAAGGCGCCTCCCGCTCCAGGTCCCCCTTCGACCGTTCGTGAGCCGCGTCGACGATGGTGAAAGCAAACGAGAGAGCTCGGCAGGCGGATCGCAATTCCTTCAGATGCAGCTCCAGGGGGGCGGCGTCGGTCATCTCCTGGTAGACCTGATCTAGTTGATCGAGCAGTTGTCCGTAGCGAGCGCGGCGCTGGGGGTCTGCGTCGATGAACTCGCGAAGCTGCATTTCCTCTTTCTTTTTGGCCGCTAGGATTCCCTTTCGCTGCATCCCCAGCAATTGTCCTCGCGATCGCTTTTCGACATTGGCCAGCGATTTTGTGCGGGAGGCGTGCCGAATTGCTACTTCGCGATCCGCCTTTCCGGCTGCTTCCATTTCCGCGATCTGCCAGCTGTACAGCGAAACAATCGTCGGCAGACGCACCGCTTGTTCGTATTGAAGAAAGCTGGCGGTTCGGTGGCGAACGGTTCGTCCTGGATAACCGAGCAGGAAGACGAGGTCCTCTTCGGCGACACCCTTCGGTTCGACGCGAACGACGCGTTTGGGACGATAGGGGATGTTCTCTTTGGCGTAGGGGGCCGAGCTGCCATCGGGGGCCGTGTAGGCTCGCATCAGCGAAAAGTCCCCTGTGTGCCGTGGCCACTCCCAGTTATCTGTTTCCCCACCAAAGGCTCCGATGGCAGCAGGGGGGGCGAAGACCAAGCGAATGTCCTTCAGATAGGTGTAGAGAAACAGGTAGTAGCTCTTTCCAATAAACATCTCCGCCACTTCGGCCCGCAAGCCAGGATTCGCTTTCTCTGCCGCCTGCTCCAGTTCCTTTCTCCTACGATCGATCGCCTTGGTGCGATCAGCAAAACCCATGTCGGGGGTTGCGGCAGCGAGGACGGACTGAGAAACATCGGTGAAGCTCTCCGTGATTCGGACGGTGTATCCGGGAGCGGGGATTTCCTGCTGGCGCGTCGCTGCAACGAACCCTTTTTCCAGGTAGTCCTGCTGCTTGGTGCTGGCGTTTTGTATCGCCTCAAAAGCGCAGTGATGATTGGTGATGATCAGTCCCTCAGGGGAGACGAACGATCCAGTGCAGCCGTTGACACGGCAGATCCCCTGCACCAAACCGATTCCATCCGGATGGAACAGATCGCGCGGTCCAAGCTGGAAACCCTTGGAGGCCAGATGAAGCCGTTCCAGTTCGGTCATCGGGAACATGCCTTCTTCGGCCCGCGTTGCTTTTGCCAGGCAGAGGATCCAGGGCAACAGGATCCAGAGAAGTCTAGGGTTCGAGAAGTGGGGCATCGTACCTGTGTCTTTCTCACAAAAAAAAGGTTCGTCGACAGCTCGTCTCATCGGCAACCGATCGATCCGTGAGCGGTGCAAAGGGGCCGATAGGTCAGGAGTGCCGTTCCGAAAAGTACCGGACGCCTCCCTGCCATAGGCAGTCGCGTTTCTATCGAATCAGGACTGGTTGCGCTGACGATCGCTGAGGTCCCGAAGGTAGGCGGTGAAAACAGGCTGTCCTGAAGGAAGCCTCTGCATCGTGATGGTCAGCTCGCATGGAAACTCCTCCCCTCCTTTCCGAATCGCCTGGATCTCCAGTCGCTTTCCGATCACTGGGCCTTCGCCGGTCGCCAGGAAATGCGCCATCCCGCGTCGATGAGCCTCGCGATACCGTTCGGGGATGATGAAATCGGCGAGCGATTGATTGAGGACTTCCTGACGAGCGTATCCGAAAATGGCTTCGGCGGAAGGATTGAACTGGATGACATCACCTTGTTGGTCGATCATGATGACGGCATCCAGCGCGCTTT
>JBJSWM010000096.1:0-1762 GCA_046085865.1 Pirellulaceae bacterium | reverse complement strand
GTTCAAGACTATTGTGGGTCGGGGCTTCTCCGGACCGAAAGTGGAGAGTCATTCATAGTCAGCAAACTTGGGACGCCAGCTTAGTTGGCAAGGGCGCTTGACCCAGGAAAAAGTCAGTCTGATCGATGCTATCGATCGGCCGATCCGTTGGTAGCTTGGCACCGCTGAAACTGGCGAGGGTCGCAAACATATCGACCCCATGCACAATTTCATTGCTCACGCGTTCGGCAGCAATCTTACCGGGCCATCGAATCAGAAATGGGACGCGAATACCACCTTCCAGGGCGGTGAAATAGGCCCCTCGCCATGGACCGGCCCAACCGTCCCAGGGTCGGAAATATTCCGCCCCATTGTCGCTGGTGAAGATAAAAATCGTGTTGTCGCGCACGCCTGCGGCGTCCACCGCGTCGAGGATCTGTCCGACGTTGGCATCCATCTCGGCAAGCATATCTGCCCAATCCCCGTTGCCGGTCTTGCCGGAGAATGCAGGATTCGGCAAAGTGGGTAAGTGCGGTTGCGTGAGTGCCACGTAGGCGAAAAACGGCTTGCCCGACTTGCTCTCCCGTTCGATGAATGCAACCGTGCGCTTAGTGATTTCCGCATCAATCAGTCGCCGCTGCACCACATCATAGACCCCCAGTTCTCGACTCTTCTCCCCCTTCTTACCCTCCATCATCTGTTCCGCTGGCATGATATCAGGGGACCACCCAGGCGCAGTTGGCCACAGCGATTCATCCGTCGTGCGCGGTATCCCAAACCACTCGTCAAACCCCTGGTCGTTGGGCAAGCGTCCATCGTGACTTCCGAGGTGCCATTTGCCGTAATAACCAGTCCTGTAGCCCGCATCCGATAGCGCCTCACCCATCGTCACCTCCCACTGGGTCAGGCCATCCGCCACCCCCCCGAAGGGAACCGAATGGGTGCCCGAGCGAATGGCCCAGCGACCTGTCATCAAGCTCGAACGACTCGGCGTGCACTGCGTCTCCATATTCATGTTCAGAAAACGCATCCCCTCTTTGGCAAGGGAGTCGATGCGCGGCGTGGCTGCACCTCGCGTGATGCCGCCGCCGTAAGAACCGATTTCCCCATAACCAAGGTTGTCTGCGAGAACAAAGACGATATTGGGTTGGTCTGCGGCGTCAACTCGTCGCGGAAAAATCGAACAATGCGCACTAAAGAACACGATCGCAAGAAGTATTCGTCCCAAAAGAGCATTCATCGATGTCACCTGTTGGTTTCGTCGGTAAGTCGTTGTTGGTAGCCAGCGAGCGAATGTCGTCGGCTGGGTAGAGAAGTCTCAATGGGCTGTTGGGAAATACAATCAGTGCCGTGACTGCTTCCTGCAAATGATCGGTATGGGAATCGTTCTATCGCAGTCTAACACAAAGAACGGTTCTCGCTGTCGTCATTGGCAGGCCGCATTCTACTGCTCGATGGAATTCGACACACCCGCAAATCGAATCGCCATACCTGTCCACATCCCGGCGAACTCCACTGGGCTTCTCCGTCGTAGTCGTAGACAGTCCCCCCTGGAGGACGGTGCTCGTGGTATCGACTCGTACTCGATTTTCTTTAGGTGGATTCACGGTCACCGAGCGCGATAGTCGTTTTCGCGCACAAGTCCCGTAGGGTGTGTGAGCGAAAACGACTATCGCGCTCGGTGACCGTGAATCCACCGAAAGAAAATCGAGTACGAGTCGATACCACGAGCACCCTCCTCTAGGGTGGACTGTCTACGACTACGACGGAGAAGCCCAGTGGA
>JBJSWM010000095.1:0-5247 GCA_046085865.1 Pirellulaceae bacterium | reverse complement strand
CACGTTTTTGTACGACACAAGGTTACTGATGACAGCAACGATGCGATCGAGGGACCGAGATTACTCAGCCTGAGGAATCAACGGACCTTCGCTGCCAAGACCGCCCTTAAGTTCGGCTTGCTTGTCGGCTTTGGCTTGTTGATGTTGCTGTTCTTTTTCAGCCTCAACACGATGCTGTTCTTCGGTCCAATCCACGCGTCGTCGGGAGAGGCCGATCTTGCGTTCGTCGCTATCGACGCGAAGCACTTTGACTTCGATCTCGTCGCCAACCTTAACCACATCTTCTGGGTTCTCGACCTTGGAATCGGCGAGTTCGGAGATGTGAAGAAGACCTTCCAGGTTGTCCTCGAGGCCAACAAAAACACCGAAGTTGGTGATCTTGGTGACCTTGCCATGAACGATCTGACCTGGCTGGTACTTCGCAGGAATCGTGGTGTTCCATGGATCGTCATCGAGCTGCTTGAGCCCCAGAGCGATGCGGCGACGATTCTGATCGACGCTCAGCACACGGCACTTGACCTCTTGACCCTTCTCCAGGACTTCGCTTGGGTGGCTGACTTTCCGAGTCCACGACATGTCGGAAACGTGCAGGAGACCGTCGATCCCTTCTTCCAGTTCGACGAAGGCACCGTAGTTGGTCAGGTTGCGCACTTTGCCGGAAACCAAGCTACCTTCTGGGTACTTGTCGACAACCGTATCCCAGGGGTTGGCCTGCGTCTGCTTGATGCCAAGCGATAGCTGCTGACCTTGAGGGTCGACAGCCAGAATCTTGACGTCGATCTGGTCGCCGATCTGCACCAGTTCGCTTGGATGGTTGACGCGGCGAGTCCAGGACATTTCGCTGATGTGAACCAGGCCTTCGATCCCTGGCTCCAACTTCACAAACGCCCCGTAGCTCATCACATTGACCACCTCGCCTCGAACCACAGCACCCACGGGGTACTTGTCGGCGATGTTTTCCCAAGGATTCTTTTGCTTTTGCTTGAGGCCCAAAGCGATTTTCTGCTTTTCGCGCTCGATCGACAGCACTTTGACCTCGATCTCTTGATCGATTGAAACCATTTCCGATGGATGACCAATCCGCTCCCAGCTCATGTCGGTGATATGGAGCAGACCGTCGATGCCACCGAGGTCGACGAACGCGCCGAAGTCGGCGATATTCTTGACGACACCCTTGCGGATTTGGCCGACGTCCAGTTCCCCCATCAGTCGCTCGCGATCGCTCTCTCGCTGCTTCTCAATCAGCGACCTTCGGCTGACGACGATATTTCGACGCGACTCGTCGATCTTCAGCACTTCGCATTCGACCACTCGGCCGATGAAGTCGCCGATGTCGTTCGGACGGCGAATGTCGACCTGGCTTGCAGGGAGGAAGACGTTGACGCCGATATCGACCAGAAGGCCACCCTTGATCTTCCGGGTGACGGTACCTTTGACGACCTGTCCTTCCTGGACCGATCGCATCATATCTTCCCATTGGATGATCTTCTCAGCTTTGCGCTTGCTGAGGCTAATCATTCCATAGCTGTCATCGGCGGGGCCGTGTTGATCTTCGACTTCTTCGATGAGGACCTTGACCGTCTGTCCGACTTCTGGTGGTGGTTCGTCCTCACCCCATTCGTTGCGATGGACCGATCCTTCGCTCTTGAAGCCGACGTCGACCACGACGAATTCGTCGTTGATTTCGACGATTTTGCCTTCGACGATCTGGTTGACATCAAATTGTCGATCGGCATCCTCGATCGATGAAAGGAGCATCTCTTCGCCCTGTTCCTCGGGGAACCAAGTATCGACCAGTTTGTTGAGTTCTTCGTCTTCCAGTTGCCGGATCAGGGTGCGGTTGACCATGAAATCTTCCCCGCGCCTGCCGTCCGTCCTTGAGGAGTCCTGAGGAACCGTGCCTACCCGTCAGGCTTCCGCCCGAGGGGAGATGGGGGGTCAGGAGGTTTGTAAGGGGGGCGGGTCGCGACCCTTTCGGGATTTTGTCTTGAGAAAATGAAGGCGAGTGGCGGATTCGAGCCCTTTGCCCTATCCTGAAGACCGACTCATCTCCAACACCGAAGCTTATCAGCCGCATGGAAAATCGGCAACGCTGAATTCGGCGCCACCCGGTTAGGTGGCCAGCCAATTTCGGAGAAATGGTGAAAATTGGGCAAGGAATCGCTCGGGGTTCCCGTTAGCGCCGGCAATTGGGCAAGATGGTCAAGGATTGGGAAGGTATTGGCGGAGTTGCTAGGTGGTTGCTCAGTTCTGGTGCTGCCTCACTTTGCGTTGGCTTGCTGGGGGTGCTCAGCCGAGGAAGGGCGACCCGCCGATGCCATGAAAACGGATCGAAAACGATTGGGAGGGCCTGAAGTGGCCGAGGGACGAAACAAACCGCTTCGTGTCGCGTTAGGGGGGGATCACGCCGGGTTCTCGATGAAGGATCAGGTCGCCCAGTTGCTGGAGCAGCTGAAGGTGGAGTCGATCGATTGCGGGACGCGTACCCCTGACCCTTGCGACTATCCGGACGTTGCCGAGTCGGTGGTGGGGAAGTTGCTGGCCGGCGAAGTGGATCGTGGCATTCTGGTTTGCGGCAGTGGGGTTGGGGTGAGTGTCACTGCCAATAAATTCCCCGGCATCCGCGCTTCGCTTTGCCACGACCCCTATTCCGCTAGGCAGGGGGTGGAGCATGACGACATGAACGTCCTCTGTTTGGGAGCTCGAGTGATTGGGCCGGAGCTTGCCTTTGAGTGCATCAAGGCGTTTTTGGGCGCCCGTTACAGCCCGCAGCCCAGGCATGCGGCGCGTGTCGAGAAAATTTTGGAAATTGAACGACGGTCTGGCATGCGGCACTCCAAAGGAAATCGCTCATGAACGTCGACCGTCCCGCAGCAAATCAGGGTCGAGGAGCTGCCATGACGCTCACGGCCGCTCTTTTGGGATGGATGTTCGATGGGATGGAGATGGGGATTTTCCCCTTGGTGGCTGGCCCCGGTCTACGAGAAATGGGGGCGACGGCAGGCATGGCCTCCGGCACTCCCGCTCTGCAATCGTTCGTCAATCATTGGATGGGTGTGGTGACGGCCAGCTTCCTGGTGGGTGCTGCACTGGGGGGCTTGGTATTCGGCTGGTTGGGGGATCGGGTCGGGCGCGTCCGCGCGATGACTTGGAGCATTCTCTTCTATTCGATCTTTACCGGACTTTGCTATTTCGCTGCCTCACCGACACAGTTGGCTGGACTCCGTTTCCTGGCGGCTTTGGGGATGGGGGGTGAATGGGCGCTGGGGGTAGCTCTGGTGATGGAATGCTGGCCGGAAGGGAAGCGACCGCTTTTGGCGGGGCTGATCGGAGCCGCCGCCAATGTCGGCTATGTGCTCATCGCACTATTGGCACTCTGGTCCCCCATCCGCGACGACTCGTGGCGTTGGGTGATGCTGGTGGGGGCTGTGCCGGCGCTGTTGACCTTTGCAATCCGGCTATTCGTCCCCGAGTCGCATCGGTGGGAGGAGGCGCAGAAGCTGGCGGTCAAGGCATCTCCGCTACGAGAGATTTTTCAGCCGGGATCGCGAAAGACGACGCTTCTGGCGATTCTGTTTGCCAGCATCGCCCTGATCGTGACTTGGGGGATCGTTCAGTGGATCCCCTTGTGGGCCGATCAGATCGTGGGAGACAAAGACCCACGTCGCAAAGCGATGCTGCAGCTTTGTTCGGCGACCGGAGCGATCATAGGATCGCTTCTGGCGCCTCTGCTGGGCGATCGTTTGGGGCGCCGCTGGACCTATTTTGGTCTGTGTGCGGCAGCGATCGTTACCTGCCAGTGGTTGTTTCTTGGGTTCCAGTCGTTCGATAAGGCCTTCCTGGCCGTCACCGTTCTGGTCGGTATCACCACAGCGTCCTTCTATGGATGGTTGCCCTTGTATCTGCCGGAGCTGTTCCCGACGCGGGTGCGAGCTACTGGTCAGGGTTTGGCATTCAATTTTGGAAGGATCTTTGCAGCAGTCGGTGCCTTGCTGATGCCGTCTTTGATGGCGTTTTTCGGAAACAGCTATCCGCGAGCTGGTGCGACATTGTCTCTGATTTATCTGGTAGGCATGGTCGCGATCTGGTGGGCTCCCGAGACACGAGGTAAGCCGCTCCCGGACTGATTCGCCGACGGGAGTTCCACTTGGCTGGTCGCTACAATCGATCAGCGGTGAATCGGAATGAAGGAGTTGTAGCGTTGGCTACATTTTTCCAGTAATCCGACTCAAGAAGTTTTTACCGAAAGCAGGAATCTACGAGACTCTGGGGCTGGCTGAGCCAACCGGACCAGATTTTCGAGTGGCAATGGAATTGTGGTAGCAGATCATGGCAGAGCAAATGGAAGAGACGCTGATTCGTGTGGGTCACAGTCCCGACGCCGACGATGCGTTCATGTTCTATGGGTTGGCCAAGGAAACTTTTCCTACCGGTTCCCTCCGGTTCCAGCATGAACTGGTCGACATCGAGACACTGAATCGGCGCGCCTTCACCGGCGAACTGGAACTGACGGCGATCAGCCTCCATGCCTATGCCTACCTCAGTGATCGCTATGCGATTTGTTCCTGTGGAGCCAGCATGGGGGATAATTACGGCCCCATGGTGGTTGCGCGAAATGGTTTGAGCCGCGGCGATCTGGAGGGGAAGACGATTGCGGTTCCGGGAACGCTGACGACCGCCTTCTTGGCTTGCCGGATGTGGCAGCCCAACTTCCAAGCAGTCGTCATGCCCTTCGATGAGATTTTAGACGCCGTGGTTCAGGGTGAGTATCAAGGGCATGCCTTGGATGCCGGCCTGATCATCCACGAAGGCCAGTTGACCTATCGCCAGCAGAATTTGGAGTTGGTGGAAGATCTCGGAAAGTGGTGGATGCGTGAGACGGGGCTGCCTCTGCCTTTGGGATGCAATGGCATTCGAAAGGATTTGGGTCCAGACCTGATCCGGCAAGTCAATCTCTGCCTGTACCGAAGTATCAAGCACGGGCTGGAGCACCGGAACGAAGCGCTCGATTATGCACTCGGCTGGGGACGCGGCCTGGAGCGATCGAAGGCGGATCAATTTGTCGGCATGTACGTCAACGACTGGACGCTTGATTTCGGCGAACGAGGTAGGGAGGCGGTTCGGCAACTTCTTCGACGCGGCCATGAAGCCGGCGTGATCGACCGGTATGTCGAACCAGAGTTTGTCGAGACGCCGGAAGAGTTTTTTGCGACGCGCAATGGCTGACTCTGCCAAGTCGGCTTACAC
>JBJSWM010000094.1:0-14816 GCA_046085865.1 Pirellulaceae bacterium | reverse complement strand
GGTGGTTCCTAACAACGCAGGGTATTTGGTCGAGGTGATTGTCAACAAGGATATCGAGGAAGTCGATCGATCGCTAAGCGGCGCAGATGGGGCGGCCGCCGCTCGACATGATGGATCCGTTGTCCGAACCGATCCGACGCTCCGCGGGCAACCCATCACTCTGGACTGGATCGAGCAAGAGCGGGACAACGAATTGGAGCAGCAAATCCTTCGAGAGATCCAAGGAAGATTACTGGAGGTAGGACCACCCGCTCGCAAGCATCTGGATCATCCTTAGGCTATCGACGATTTCGATGCAAAACATCGTTCGGCCCAGAAGGTGCCAAGCACATTCTGAATGCTAGCCGAATTGGATCGGAAAAGGTGGGTGGCACCGATTGAATGCTGCTATTGGAAAAACGCCGTGGCTTGGCCGTCTCGGCCATGCTGCGACTTCTGAGGGATCGCCCAGTAGGTGCCACGGATCATTGCACCTCCCCCCCGAAGGATATCCCGAGTGGACTCTGTCTGTAGGGACACGAATCTCTTTCTTACCGCGACGAAGTTGCCAGCAAATGGGGCCGTTTATTCCGAGCGTCGGCACCTACTTCAACTCCATTTTGCGTCTCCCACCAACCGGTCAAATCGCTACCGGTGCACCTTCAACAGCGGTTCTGAATGTCGGCTCATCTTGCGTCGATAGTCTATCTTGCCTGAACCGCAATCTTTGACATAGCTTGCTAACTGATCTCGGTTTGGGTGCGGGGAGTCGGAGGCGGGAAGGACTGAGCCACAGGGTACAGTCCGGACCACTTTGCGGCTCCATGGGCCTCATCGACTATCGCAAGCTTTTGGGGAGTCTCTAGGAGACATGGGCAAACCATCGCCAAATGTACCTTCCAGTGTTCGCGCTTACATCATCGATCAGCTTTTTCAAAGGAATCATTTACTTCACAACGCATTTCCAGTTACCGAACGGATCCTGACACGCTTTGGGACGCCCTGTGGCGTACTCTTTTGCCTGCATGGGCCTCGCAGTGTTCGGTACACGGCGGTGTACGACCTCAGTCGCGCGCAGATTTTTTTCTATGACGCACAGGGGCAGCGGGAGCAGTCGGAGAGGCTACCGCTGGAGACGGCATGCAATTCTCCGAGTGTTCGGTAATCAAAGTATTTTTCATCGGAACCGATTTAGAATCACGAAAACGCCTGCCATCCGACCAGGGGCCGGCGATAGAAAGGACGCTTTCATGTTAGTGCTGGCTCGTCGTGAAAACGAACGCATCGTCGTAGGAGACGAAATTGTCATCACGGTGGTGCGATTGGCGAATGACAAGGTGCGCATTGGGATCGAGGCACCCGATCACATCAAGGTTCTTAGATCGGAATTGATGGACCGGGAAGATGCCGATCCGGAAGACGGAAACCGAGGGCGGCCTATTGAGCGAGGCGATGTGATTCCAATGGGCCGCAGCATGGGGCCTCGAAGGAAAACAGGCTGACTTCTGTTGTGTGATCTTTTGTCCAGTATTGGTTCTTTGCTAACGGTGCCAGGAAGGCTCTTCGGCCACAGGGGCCGAGGGCCTTGGGGCGCGACCAAGCCAAAGCCTCTCAGTCCAAAGACCCGGAAATGAAAAGACAGGAAAAGCTGGCGGAAAAATTGACGTTCGCTTGGAATTCGGCTACGATTGCAGCACCGTAGGGAGTTGATTCGACTGCTGTAATTCATAGATCACTCATCGGCTTTGAGTGCCGCTGAAGCTTGCTGCATAGGCTTCCAGCGTGCCGGCCTATATGGGGTGAAGGAGTTGCAAGCAGCGATCGGTTCCCTCCCCGCCTTCCTCCCCGCCTTCAAGTTGAAACGACGAATTGTCCCCACCATCTCCCTGTGGGTCAGTTTGCACGTGCTACCCAGTGGCAGAGTGCATGGCGGTGTCACGGTTCGTTTGGGACTGCACTTGCTCGCTCCGTCAAGAAAAAGAGCGGCTAGTCGTGTCCACTTTCCGAGGTTCGCAATCGTTTCTTAGACAGCTTATAGCAACGGAGTTGCACACCATGAAGTGCCCTGGCAATCGTTTCGAGCGTCGCGGATTCCTGACGGTGGGGGCCTTGGGAGGGCTAGGGCTATCTCTGGGCGATTACTTCCGCATGCAGCAAGCGCGAGCGGACATCAAGAATTACGAAAGCAAGGAAGGGGTGGCCAAGTCGGTTATCTACATCTTCCTGCCGGGGGGGATGGCGCACCAAGAAACATTTGATCCCAAGCCTTTCGCACCTGTAGAGTACCGTGGTCCGTTGGGTAGCATCGACACCAACGTGACGGGGGTGAAGGTGGGTGAGTTGTTGCCCCACACCGCCAAGGTGGCTGACAAGTTGGCGATTTGCCGTTCGATGACCCACGGGGAAGCGGCTCACGAACGCGGCACGCACAACATGTTCACGGGCTATCGCCCTAGCCCAGCACTTCAGTATCCCAGCATGGGCGCCGTCGTCTCCCATGAATTTGGGCCCCGGAACAATCTGCCTCCCTACGTTTGCATTCCCAATCAGCCCAACGAGTTTGCGGGAACTGGGTATCTGAGTTCCTCTTACGCCGGTTTTAGCCTGGGGGCCGATCCGGCAGATGGGAATTTCAAAGTGCGCGATCTGACGCTACCAGGCGGCGTCGATTTTGAACGGTTCGACAAGCGTCGCCGCATTCTGGACGTGGTGAATGATCACTTCCGTACCTTGGAAAAGTCCGATTCGCTGGATGCACTCGATACCTTCTACAGTCGAGCCTACAGTTTGATCAGCTCCGAGAAGGCTCGCGAAGCATTCGACATGACGAAGGAGCCCGATGCGCTGAAGGATCAGTATGGACGCAACACGGCTGGTATGCGGATGCTGCTGGCTCGTCGTCTGGTTGAGTCGGGGGTTCGTTTCGTGACGCTCACCTACGGTGGCTGGGATATGCACGACAACATCGCCGGAGGGATGAAGTCGCAGTTGCCAGCTTTGGATCAGGCCTTCGCGACTTTGATCCGCGATCTGGATCAGCGTGGCCTTTTGCAGTCGACTTTGGTCTGTATCGGATCGGAGTTTGGACGCACGCCAAAGATCAACGGAACGGCTGGTCGCGATCACTGGCCAAAGGTCTTCAGCGTCGTCATGGCAGGTGGCGGAATCAAGGGAGGTATGGTCTACGGTTCTTCCAACGCAACCGGTGCTGAACCTGAGGATGATCCTTTGACCGTCGAAGATTGGGCGACCACCATTTACGACCGTCTGGGAATCGTCGCTGATAAAGAACTGATGGCTCCTGGGGATCGTCCGATCGAGATTGTCGACGGAGGCAAGGTGCGCAAGGAATTGCTGGCCTGACCCCGGTGTTAGCCCCCGATTTTCGTAGCGACAGCATCCCATGCCATCGCGGGCTTGATCGCTCCGTCGATGGTTGGGGCAGTCGCAGTGTGTCAGACACCGTCCAAGCGGTCTGTGGGGTCTGAAGTCGTCCGCCGAGTCCTAGGTGCTTCGGGGGCCGACCTTCTTTCCCAAGTGCTGAGGTGCTGCGAGCGACAGCAGTTGGACCGAACAATCGATTAGGCATTGGAGGATTCGATGAAATCAAGGTCTTTGGCTATCGGTTGGCTCGCCTGCCTTTTGGTGCTTTTGGAGGTCCGTGGAGGTCTCGCGTCGTTCCCTCAACTGAACCTGATTTTGCCTCGCGGCGTCCAGCGGGGTGGAGAGCGGGAACTCATTTTCCAGGGTGCCCGATTGAAGGATGCGGAGCAGATTTTTTTCTACAGCTCGGATCCCTTCGAGGTGCGAAAGTTGGAGGCGGTCGACGACAACACGATCAAAGTGGTGTTGATGATTCCTGACAACGTGTCGCTTGGGGAACACTTAGTGCAGGTTCGCACTCGCTCCGGCATCTCCGAGTACCGATCCTTCATGGTCGGTGCACTGCCTGTGGTCGACGAAAAAGAACAAAACGGCTCGCTGGAGGAAGCGCAGGCGATCGACATGAATGTCACAGTCCATGGGACTTGTGAGAATGAGGACGTCGACTTTTTCGCCGTCAAAGCGACCAAAGGCCAGAGGATCAGCGTCGACATCGAAGCGATGCGTCTGGGGAGTTATCTGTTCGATCCGTACATTGCGATACTCGACAAGGATCGTTTTGAACTGGCGGCGGTGGATGACAGCCCTGCAGCCCTGCAGGATGGAGTCCTCAGCGTCCTGGCACCCGAAGATGGCACTTACTACGTCCAGGTGCGGGAAACCAGTTATGGAGGCAACGGCGAATGTCGCTATCGACTGAACGTCGGACACTTCCCAAGACCCACAGCAGTCTATCCGGCGGGTGGCAAGGCTGGGGAGCCAACTGCCGTTCAGTATCTAGGAGATGCCGCTGGACCTCTGGCTCAAGAGGTTCTCGTTCGCTCGGAACAGGGGATGATGAAGCTGTTTCCATCCGACGGCAATGGGATTTGCCCATCGGCGATCACCTTCCGATCGTCCCCTTTTGGGAATGCGATGGAGCAGGAGCCGAACCAGGAGATTGCTGCCGCCAACCCTGTCGATGCAACTCTTTCCTTCAACGGGATCATCGGGCAGCCAGGTGACGTCGATTGCTTCAAGTTCGCTGCGAAGAAGGGGCAAGTATTCGACGTCGAATGCTTCGCTCGCCGCATCCGATCGGGGCTGGATCCAGTGATCAACATCTATTATGCCGATGGCCGTAGTATTGCTGGAAACGACGATTCTCGTGGACCCGATGCCTACATCCGATTTCAGGTTCCTGAAGATGCCGAATATGTGGTTCGAGTGACGGATCACCTGGGACGAGGGCAGGTCGATTTTGTTTACCGCATCGAATTGCAGCCGATTGTCCCATCGCTAACGCTCTCGATTCCACGGATTGATCGCTACTCGCAGACACGGCAGACGATTTTTGTGCCGAAGGGGAACCGGTTTGCGGTGCTACTCAACGCCTCGCGAAGCAATTTTGGTGGTGAGCTGAAGCTGGATGATTCGGTGCTTCCGCCGGGCATGAAGATGGTCGCGCAGAACATGCACGCCAGCCTTTCTCAGATGCCGGTGGTGTTCGAGGCGGCGGCTGACGCGCCGATCGGTGGCAAGCTGGCGAAATTCGAGGCCACTCATGTCGATCCAGCAACAGGAATACGGGGCCAGTTTCAGAACAATGCAGACTTCATTCTTGGGCCGCCCAACAATGCGGTGTACTACAACGGCCAAGTCGATCAACTCGCATTCGCCGTGATCGAGGAGCTGCCCTTTCAGGTGGAGATCGTGCAACCCAAGGCGCCGATCGTCCGAAACGGGACCATGCAGTTGAAGGTGCAGTTGAAGCGAGCGGAGGGGTTCAAGGAAGCAGTGACCGTGGAGTTCCCTTTCCGATCTCCGGGGATTGGTGCCGGTAGCTCGATTCAAATCCCAGCGGAGCAGAACGAAGCGGTTTACACCCTCAACGCCGATGGCAATGCGGCCATTGGCACCTGGCCCATCTACGTCATCGCTCAAGGAAACACCCCCGGTGGTCCCGCATGGGCATCCAGTCAATTGGCGACACTGGAGGTGGCTGAGCCCTTTACCAATGCGTCGCTGGCCCGTGCGGCCTGCGAGCAGGGGGAGACAGCACAGATCGTCTGCACGCTGGCTCCCAACAAGCCGTTCGAAGGGGAAGCGATCGCGAGGCTTCAAGGGTTGCCCCCGAATGCAGTGGCTACCGAAATGAAATTCACCGCGGAGACGACGGAACTGGTGTTCGAAGTGAAGACGACCGGAGAGACTCCAGTTGGCAATCACAAGACGGCATTTGTGGAGTTGGTGACGACGGTACAAGGGGAGCCGGTCCAGATGCGTGGAGGAGGTACCGAGTTTCAGGTCGCCGCTCCTTCGGCCCCTCCCCCACCACCGCCTCCCATGCCCGCCGCTGCTGCGGCGCCGATGCCGATGCCAACTCCTGAACCTCCCAAGGAAAAGCCACTGACGCGTCTGGAGAAACTGAGGCTCCAGAACAAGAAGCCCGGGGGAACTCCCTAAGCTAGCTTGTGGAATGCTCGACATGGATACCGAAACGCCGACATGTGTCGCTTCATGCTAAGGATCGCTGCGATGAACCGATGGTTGCGTTACTGCCGAATTGCTACCGCGATGGCGCTGGTTTGTGTGCCGTCCGGAGTCCTGACCGCTCAGGATAATCCACTGACCAAGATCGATGTCTTTCCTGCCAACGTCCATTTGACGACGGTTCGAGATCATCAGACCCTGGTCGTCCAGGCGACCTACGCCAATGGCATCACCCAGGATGTCACCGGGCAGGCCCAGTGGACGCTCAGCGACCCAGCAGTGGCCAAGCTGGAAGGGGCGAAATTGGTCCCTGGGCACGACGGCGATGCGCAGTTGACGGTTGCCTTTGGCGGGCAGTCGCTGCAGGTACCGGTCCATGTGGAGCGATCTTCGGAGGATCCGCCGATCAGTTTCCGTCTGGACGTGATGCCGGTGTTCATGAAGACCGGCTGCAACACAGGCAGTTGTCACGGTGCCGCACGCGGCAAAGACGGGTTTCGGCTTTCGCTCTTCGGCTTCGATCCGGAGGGTGACTATCAGCGACTGACTCGAGAAATCAACGCCCGTCGCGTCAATCTGGCGCTGACTGATGAGAGCCTTCTATTGGAGAAGGCCACGAATGCTGTACCGCATTCAGGCGGAGCGAAGATCAAGAAGGGGGATGTCTACTACCAGTCGCTGCATCGATGGTTGGAGTCAGGTGTTCCCAATGACCCAGGTCCAGTGCCGCAAGTGGTGGAGCTTGAGATCTATCCCAAGGGAGCGGTGCTGGATGGGGAAAATTCTACCCAGCAATTGACGGTGCGAGCCAGATATTCGGATGGGACGGATCGGGACGTCACGCATTTAGCTTACTTCAGCACCAACAACGAGAACTCGGCGGCTGTGTCCCAGGAAGGGGTGGTCACAGCCAAGAATCGAGGCGAAGCCTTTCTGATGGCCCGCTACGATACGCATACCGTCGGGCGGCATTTCATCGTCCTGCCCAAGGGATTGCAGTTCACCGTCGAGGCGCCGCCGCAGCTCAATTACATCGATGCGCTGGTCGATCAGAAACTGGCCAATCTTCGAATCAATGCTTCGCCGCTGTGTACCGACGAGGAATACCTCCGCAGAGTCTATCTGGACATTCTTGGAACGCTACCTACAGAGCCAGAGTACCAGGCGTTCATGACCAGCCAGGATCCCAAGAAGCGAGACGCTTTGGTCGACTCGCTGTTGGAGCGGAAAGAATTCGTAGAAATGTGGGTGATGAAGTGGTCGGAACTGCTGATGATCCGATCTTCGCAGCAGGTCAGCTACAAGGCGATGTTGCTCTATTACAACTGGTTGCAGCAGCGGATTCAGAACAACATCCCGATCGATCAGATGGTGCGTGAGTTGCTGTCTGCCAAAGGGGGAACCTTCGCCAACGCGGCGACCAACTATTATCAGAACGAAACCGATACCCTGAAGGTTGCCGAGAACGTCGCGCAGGTCTTCATGGGGATGAGGATTCAGTGCGCCCAGTGCCATAACCATCCATTCGACCGCTGGACGATGGATGACTACTACGCCTTCGCCAACTTCTTTTCGCAGATCGGTCGTAAGCAGGGAGAAGATCCACGGGAGACAATCGTTTTCAACTCCGGTGGTGGCGATGTGAAGCATCCGGTTGGAGGGAAGGTACTGCCGCCCAAGTTCCTGGGTGGCAACGCACCTGAACTGGCCGGAAAAGACCGCCGCGAAGTGCTCGCAGGCTGGCTTGCCTCTCCGGAAAACCCGTTCTTCGCACAGAACCTAGTGAACATCGTCTGGGAGCATTTCTTCGGCCAGGGAATTATCAATGAGGTCGATGATATCCGCATCAGCAACCCACCCGTCAACAAGGAGTTGCTGGATACGCTTGCTGCGAAATTCACCGAATACAAGTACGACTTCAAAAAGCTGGTGAAGGATATCTGCACATCGCGGACCTACCAGTTGAGCACCAAGACGAATCCGACGAACGAGTCGGATGACCGCAATTTCTCTCATGCCAAACTGCGTCGCGTGCGATCGGAAGTCCTCCTGGACATGATCACGTCCGTGACGGGTACCCGCAATAAGTTCGCCGGCCTGCCGCTGGGAGCCAGGGCAGTGCAGATCGCCGACGGAAACACCAGCACCTACTTCCTGACCACCTTCGGGCGGGCCTCCCGCGCGACGGTTTGTTCATGCGAGGTGAAGATGGAGCCCAATTTGTCGCAGGCTCTCCATCTTCTGAACGGGGAGACAGTGCAGCAGAAAATTCAGCAGGGCAACCTGATCAAGCAGTGGATGGATGCAGGGAAGACGCCCGAACAGATGATTGATTTGATGTACATCAGTGCATTGACTAGGCGGCCGACAGACAAGGAAAAAGCTGGAATCCTCGAACTCTTGCAAGCGGAAAAGGATCCCAAGGCAGCCCTGGAAGATACCTTTTGGGCGATCCTCAACAGCCGGGAGTTTGTGTTCAATCACTGAGCAGGCAGGGAACGGAAGAGGGCTTGAGCGATTTTTGCAAAATATCGGTCGTGGCAATGTTGCCGCAAAGCCACCGATCGTTTTTGGGATCGACGGAACATTTCGCCTTTCAGAAGGCCGTCGGCGTGATCGGCGGGGTACTTTTAGGGATGGTGAAAGGGTAGCGGTCATAGCGCCTGAGCGGCTTTGCAGGCAATCGGATCAACGGACTGTCCCCGGCGAGAGGGATGAATGGGAAAGGTAGAGAGACGATGCATCTGAATCGATTTTGGCTCAGCCTATTAGGATCGACTCTGCTGTCGGGAGCGGCGTTTGCTGACGAGGCACAAAGGGTCACCTACGACGATGACGTCCTGCCGATCCTTAAGCAGCGCTGCGCTACCTGCCATAACCCGGACAAGAAAAGTGGTGGATTCGATGTCACCAGTTACACCCAGCTAATGCAAGGTGGCGGATCGGGTGCGTCGATTGAAGCCGGAGATGCCGCTGCCAGCTACATGATTAAACTGGTGGAGCATCAGGAGGAACCGACGATGCCTCCGGATGCCGATCCGATTCCGGAAATGGAGCGATTGCTCTTACGGAAGTGGGTCGATGGAGGCGTCTTGGAAAACAAGGGTAGCAAAGCTGCCGCACCCAAGAAGAAGAAAGTATCGATGGCGATGGATGCATCGCCCACCGAAAGGCCGTCCGTCGTTACCATTCCCGGGCACCTTTCCCTCCAGCCCTTGGTGCGGACTCGCGCCACAACAGCGGTCCCCGCGATAGCGACCAGTCCTTGGGTGCCCTTGGTGGCCGTCGCCGGCCAGAAGCAGGTGCTGCTCTATGATTCGGTGACTACGGAATTGAAGGGAGTACTTCCCTTTCCCGAAGGACAGCCTCAGGCACTGCGATTCAGCCGGAATGGATCGCTGTTGATGGTTGGCGGAGGACGTGGGGGTGCCACTGGGAAGGTGGTGATCTTCCATGTGCGCGACGGTCGAAGGATTGCCGAGGTCGGCGAAGAACTCGACACGGTGTTGGCTGCCGATATCAGTCCAGGGCACGATTTAGTGGTCCTTGGGGGACCGCAAAAAATGGTGCGTGTCTACTCCACCGACTCCGGCAAGTTGCTTTACGAAACGAAGAAACATACCGATTGGATCTACGCTGCGGAATTCAGTCCGGATGGGGTGCTGCTGGCCACTAGTGACCGCAACGGCGGGCTGTTGGTGTGGGAAGCGAAAACGGGACGCGAATATCTTGTCCTCAATGGACACACCGCTGCCGTGACGTCGCTTTCGTGGCGAGGCGATTCGAATATCCTTGCCAGCGGAAGTGAAGATGGAAGCATCAAGCTGTGGGAGATGGAGAACGGCGGGCAGGTGAAGTCCTGGGGGGCTCACGGTGGCGGCGTTTCGGCGCTCGAATTCACACGGGATGGCCGAATCGTCAGCAATGGTCGCGATCGCGTTGTCAAACTATGGGATCAAAATGGCGCTCAGCAGAAGGCGACGGAAGCGAGTGTCGAGCAGGGGACGGCGGTGAGCTACTGCGATGAGTCCGACCGGATTTTCGCCGCAGATTGGACTGGGGAGATTCGGATCTACCAGGGTGCTGACGCCAAACGGCTTGGGAATCTGAACCCCAATCCAGAGCGGATCGAGGAACGATTGACCGCTGCCGAAGGGCAACTGACTACCTTCCGAACCGCCTACGAACCGCTGGCTCAAGCGGCCCTAACGATGACGCAGCAGTACGTCGACCTGGAAGCCAAGTACCAGCAGATGGTCAAGTTGAAGGGGGAGTTGGAGCAAGGCTATGCTGCCAAAGTGGCGCTGGTGGAAAAGTACACTGGAGAAATTGCAGTCAACACCGAGAACTTCCAGAAGATCTCTCAAGCCGTGGTGAAGCTGGAGCAGGCGATTCCGCCGCTGATCGAAGCCCAGAAGCAGATCGGAACGGCCGCCGCTGCGATGGAAGATGCGGCAACGCAGGAAATCGCCAAGATGCTTGCCCAGAAACTGCAAGAACATCAGACGATGTTGGAAACGCAGAAGGGGGAGATGGCCAAGCTGGCTGCGGCTCTGGAGACGATGAAGGGGGAACTGACGAAGGAGACTCAGGCCCGCGATGCCATCAAGGCGCAGTTGGATCCCTTGGTGCCGATGGTGCAGCAGACCGAACCGATGGTCGCCGAGGCACTGAAGAAGAAGAGCGAAGCCGAAGCAGCAGCAGCAAGCGCCAAGGGGCAGTTGGACGGTTCGGCTGCGGCCGTGGAACGCTGGAAAGCCGAGTTGGCTTTCCAGGCCCGGTTGGGGGAACTCGAAGCCGATCTGAAGGGACGCGAAGAGGCCAATCTGAAGACGTTGGAGCAGCTTGGGATGCTGGAATCGGTAGCCGCCGACTGGGAGAAGCAGAAGGTGGCTCTGGACGGACAGGTTGCCAAGTGGAATGAAGAGAAGGGGGCAACCGAGAAAGAGGTGGTCGCACTCGATGCATCCTACGTCGATCTGACTGGAAAGATCCAGGCTCGAGTGGCTGAGCTGACGGCGAGGCAAGCGGTGATTGCGCAGCTGAGTAAGTCGATCGAGTCGTCCACGGCCGCTCGCGATGCTGCCAAGGCAAGTCTAGATCTGATGGCCGGGGATGCCGAACTGACGGCGGCAGTGGCAGCCCTGCAGACGGCGCTGGATGGTCAAGCCCAGAAGGTCAAAATGTTGCAGGATGGCGTCGTGGCCATGACTGCAGAGAAAGACGCCTGGGACAAGATGGCAGCGGAAACGATGGTGACTTTGGTCGCTAAGAAGCAGGCGGTGGAGCAGCTTTCAAAGAACATCGCCGATGCTGCTCCCCAGCAGGCTCAGCTTGTTGCGAAGTGGAACGAATCCGTGGCAGCTGTCGTCCCAGTGAAGCAGCAGGCCGAAGCGGCTGAGAAGGGAATCGAAGAAGCCCTGCGTGCGATCGCAGCTCACCAAGGTGTTGCCGATCCCGTTCCTGCGGATGCCGCCGCTCCGGTCGCAGCACCGGCTGGGAATTGATCCGAAGTGACCGGGGATCGGATTCATTCCATCCCCCCGGGGCAGGCAGGACTCGTCAGCGCAGCACTTCCACCGAGGCTCTGTCGGCCTGTGCGCCCTTTTCTTTGATTTGTTCTACTGGACTGATCGTCAGAGGCTGGCTGGCCAGCGACCAGCCGCCCGCATGTTCCGCGCGAGCACGAAGAAGGTATTTCCCTCGAGGCAGCGGCGGAAGATCGATCTGCAGTTGGTGTTCGCCCGCGGCAAGCTCTCCCTGCTGCCTCAGTAGGCAGGTCTGTTGTGCCGCTTCGTATCTCATTCCAATGCCTTGAAAAAACTCTTCTGGGCCTCTGTCCTGATTTGGCTGAGGAAGATTGCCCGGTAGCTTATCGCGTCGCAACGCCAGTTCGATGGTCACCTTCGATGCAGAAGGTAGTTGCAGGCGGACTGGCACTGGCGATTGGTCTGGGACTTGCGTGGGGCAATCCAGTCGCAGCGAATTGGGGTGGCACAGTCGTAGCGTTGGATCCCCTAGGAGATGAATCAATGCCAAGTGGTCGATGCGTTCGTCTTCCAGTTGATGTCCCTCGGGGCTGAGGGCTTGCGCGAATTGTTCTAGCATCGGGCGCAGGGATGCCAGTTGGGCGTTGGAGTCATCGGGCGCGATCGATCGGATCTTTGCCTTCAGAAGCAGTTCACCGATCGTCGAGCATTGCTGCCCATAGCATTCCGACATCAACTCGGCGCCCAAGTTGGCCATGCCGTAGGGCATGGTGACGCGAGTCGATGCGACGACAGCGATTGGTCCTTGTGGCTGCAGCAAAAGCGACTCGGCCAGACATGGCTCGCGTGCATCAAACGCGCCGGTGTAGCAAGCGAAAAATAGTGCGATCGTTTGGCTATTGGGGATTTGCACCCGGTCGATCGATCGACGATGAAGAATCTCCAGCGATTGGTCGGCGATTCGGAAGTTGTCCAGGGTCTGGACGTGCCCGTGCCCGATGTAGATCCAGAACGCTGGTCCTCGGTTTAGTCGCTGGAGAACGGTCTCCTGGAAGCGGTTGGGGTCAGGGCAATGGGGACTGTTGACGCTGGCATGCACCAGTCCAATCGATCGCGACTCAGGAATCCCTACCCCCAGAAGTCGTCGAGTCGCTAGTTCAATCGCTGCGTCGGTAAGCACACCGAAACCTCCGATGCCAGCGACCACCTCCAGGCGATCTCGCCACTCGGTGTAATCCTCCAATTGCTCATACTGAATGACGCGTTTCAGGTAGGAAGCCAGTTGGTCTGGCGTGGCTGCGGGAATGCGGCCAATCGCAAGATCAGGAACCCCGTTCAGGTCTCGATCCGAAAAATGGAGATCCGTAGCAATTTGTTTTTCCGGGCCGAACCTCTGAATGGCCCTCGCTGGAACGTACGCCGTAGGAACACTGGGGGACGCTGCGGGGAGGGCGGAAAGTCGCGATGCCATGGTGGGGCTGTCGCCAGCCAACAGCACGAAGACTTGTTGTTCCGATATCTCCTTGGCCCACTTGGCGATCAGCGATTGAAGGGCATCGCTGTCCTTTGGGGCGACTTGGTATTCAATGCGATACCCTTGTGCAATGCGATGAGCTTCCCATGCTGCCAAAGCGGGGACGAAGGACCGATCGGGTACGACGACCAGGACACGGGGTGCTGCAAAGGTGGCTTGCGAGGCAGCCAAACTGCAGCCAAAAGAGACCAGCCAAGCAAGGAAATAGCTTTTCAGCGGACACCGCTGCCTGCTCATCGTCATCGCCTCCTTTGCCGAGCTTACCTGCCAGTCCACTAAGCCGCTGGTTCATGGTAGCCGGAAGAGGCACCTCGAATCGAGAGGAGCTACCGTGGGAGCGATAGGATGAAGCTTCAGCGTCGCATGATCAAGTCGTCTTTTTCAGGAAAAATCCAAGGCGACGAGGGGGACGAGGGGCCGGGGTTGGATAGCGTTTCTGGGCGGCCCCGTTTCTGATTGCTGACGGCTGTAGCCGATCCAGTCCACTGGATCTGCCGTCGAGCGGTTCTTGCGGCGACCAATAGCAGCTCGTCCCTGACTCTCGGCTGGATATCCTCCAGTTGATAGACCAGTTCCTGGAAGCCTTCTGGATTCCTTTGAGCGGCCTGAGAGAGTTGAGAAAGGAACTTGGCTGATTCGATGAAATTTAGGTCGGCCGTCTTGGCGATGAATGGACCGATCGTACGAACGATCAGGTCGGCCCCGAGTTGATCGAGTTTCAGGAATAAGTCCATTCGCCCCTGCAACCATGATGTGCCATCGGCTGCGGGCACCGGTTGGCTATGGAGCACGCACACGCATCGACCTTCTACCGGTTTGGCGGTCATCGATCCATCGTAGTCCCCCATCGCATAGAAGATGTGCAGTTGGTCGGTGCCATACACCAATTCCGACTGACATCGAGTCCCCGCTCCGTCCTGACCGCGAAAGGTGAACTCCCCTGTGCGCTCCACTTCCACCTTGGTCACCCCCATCACCTTCCAGATGCTGACGATCACTTCTGGATGGCGCACAAGGAAAGTGAAAAGCTCCGGGTCGCATTCCAGGGTTTGGTTGGGCATCCGTCGGAAATAGCTGGGGTGATCGAGGACAGCCTTCAGCTTGTTCCTGGCAGGATCATTCAGTTGGTTCCAGGGGATTCTTTGAATCGACTCCGACTTCATTCTCGGATGGCTGGAGCCGGAGAAGGAACCGACTTCTGCGGCTTGCAAGAGTGGAAGGTTCACCGTTCCAAGGCTCAAACTTGAGCCGGCGACATAACGCAGCCATTGGCGACGATTCACCGGGTCGATTGATCGCTTCGGCATGCCGCCACTTTTTCTCATGGTCCATCCTGTCGCTGCGACACTGCGCCTGGGTAGCGGACCGATGCAGATCATGGCCCAAGCGTTCCATCGGGCTGGTCGCTGCCTTTACTTTCGGCAGATTGCGGGGCAGAACCAAAGAAGGAATCCGACTTGGGAAGAAAAGAAGAGCCTGCAAAAAGAATGACTCCTTTGGAGGAATGCTAGCAGCGTCAGTCGCAGGTCCTAGGATCCTTTGCACTGAGTGACAGTGTCTTGGAGAGCACGGAGGTCTAGGGTGCCTTGGTTTCGGTCGGGGGGGAAGTTTTGGAGACAGAAAAAAACCCTGGCGTTTCAGTTGAGACGCCAGGGTTTGGGTTGGTGAAATTCGCGGAGGAGTGCCTTCGCCAATTGGAAGATTAGAACCCGCCCGGTTGCATACCCGAACGCGCAGCG
>JBJSWM010000093.1:0-2476 GCA_046085865.1 Pirellulaceae bacterium | reverse complement strand
CCAGTCCTCGGCGATCCTGCCGAACGATTTCTGGCGCAAGTCGAGGAAGGAATGAAGGCGGGTTTGATCGGCGGTATGGTCTTCGAGGAATTCGGGTTCCGCTACCTGGGACCCATCGACGGTCACGACCTACCGCTCCTCGGAAAATATCTGCAGATGATCAAGGAGATCCATGGCCCCGTGCTCCTGCACATCGTCACCGAAAAAGGGCATGGATACCAGCCTGCTGCCGAAGACCCCGTCCTTTTCCACACGCCACCTGCATTCGTCGAAGAAGGGGGGAAGCCGAAGTGGGTCAGCGGCAGCGGCCAACCCGCCTTCACCAACTTCGCTCGCGATGCCATCGCGTCTCAAATGCGGAAAAATGATCGCATCACGGTACTGACCGCGGCGATGTGCCAGGGGAATAAACTGGAACCGGTGCGAGACGAGTTTCCGAAACGGTTTTTCGATGTTGGCATCTGCGAATCGCATGCGGTCGCCTTCGCTGCCGGACAGGCCAAGGCAGGCATGCGACCGATCGTCGCCATCTACAGCACCTTCCTGCAACGTAGCTTTGACCAAATCTTCCAAGAAGTCTCGCTCCAGAACCTACCGGTCGTCTTCATGATGGATCGCGCTGGCCTGGCAGGACCCGATGGCCCAACCCATCATGGCGTCTTCGACATCCCCTACATGAGGCTGTTCCCCAATCTGATCATTCTGGCACCCGCCGATCAGACGGAAGTGGAGCCGATGTTGGAATTTGCATTGAAACAACAGCAGCCTGTCGCGATACGCTATCCGAAAGCCACTGCCCAGCGCTTCGAACGGCCAGCACAGCCGATCGAACTAGGGAAGGCTCAGACGATGCGCGAAGGAACTTGCGGCGCGATCGTCGCCTGTGGCGCCATGGTCGAACAGTCGCTCGAAGCCGCTCGCCGACTAGAAAGCGAAGGACTGTCAGTAGCCGTCATCAATGCTCGGTTCATCAAACCCCTAGATACCAACCTACTCAGCCAACTCTTCGCTCGTTGCAACTGGGTCCTGACCGTAGAAGAGGGTGCCAGGATGGGTGGTTTCGGTAGCGCCGTGGGCGAAGCGGCCGTCGACCATGGATGGGATGCTAGAAAACTCCGCTCCCTCGCCATCCCCGATCGCTACATCGAACATGGCGATCGCGGCCAATTGCTCGAAGAGATCGGACTGGATCCCGACGGCATCGTGAGGGCGGCCTTGGAAATGCAAGAAAGAGGTCGCCAGATCAGCGGGAAATCGACCATCGAACATGCGGCCGTCGATGCGGTCTAGCACCCGCCTCTGGTAGAACAGCTACCCAATTCGGGCTCCCGATTTCCTTCCAGATCGATTTCGGAACGGCTCACCGCTTCCTTTTCAAGCGAATCGATCTGGTCTATCTGGGATGAGGGTCAGTAGCGATCGCTGACTGCCCCGTCTCAAACCGGTCGTGGAAGTCCACTGGAATCTCAGCGTCGCGAGGTAGGGGTTGCGGTGGGCGTCATGCCCCAACAAAGTGTCAGGGATCGACCAGAAAGAAGGGCATCCAGCTTCCTCGCAACCCGCCCTTGCATCGCACGAAGTCCAAAACGGACGAAAAGTGCTAGAAATCGATCGGTCCGCACTCTCTATGGCTCAGTAACTCCCTGTCTACTGAGAGGCAAATCGGCTTCATCAGCTCTTTTTGGCTATCTTGGATTACTGCCCATCAAGGCTCCCGGTGAACCATGGATCTTCCACTGGGGAGAGGTCCTGCAGGATGGCCCATTTCCATCTTGACCCAGTACGACAATTTGTAGTACCAAAACCATCCGTGTTCGTTCCGTCGCTCTTTGTGCAGGGAAGCCATGAGCCAGAACCAATCGCCAGAAGCCGTTCCGTTTTTTGACGTCAATCGCGGAAATCATCTGCATCGCCAGGAATTGCTCGATGCCCTCGCGAAAGTGATCGACAGCGGACGGTTCCTCTTTGGTCCGGAAGTCACCCAGCTGGAACAATGGACCGCTCAGCAAGCCCAAGCTCCCTATGCCATCGGCTGCGCCTCCGGCAGCGACGCTCTCCTGCTGGCTCTGATGGCACTGGAAATCGGCCCAGGCGATGAAGTCATCGTTCCCAGTTTCACCTTCTTTGCAACGGCCAGTTGCGTGGAACGGGTGGGTGCAAAAATCGTCTTTGCCGACATCGACCCAAATACCTACAACATCTGCCCCCAATCGGTATCCGACTGCATCACGCCACGCACCAAAGCGATCATCCCGGTGCATCTCTTTGGTCGATGCGCGCCAATGACCCAGTTGCGGGAAATCGCCGATCGCCACCAGATCCCCATCATCGAAGATGCAGCACAGGCGATCGGGGCGATGCATGCAGGCAAGCCAGCAGGGGCTTGGGGTGAAATCTGTTGCTTCAGTTTTTATCCAACCAAAAATCTGGGTGGTATGGGAGATGGCGGCATGATCGTCTGCCATGACAAAGCACT
>JBJSWM010000092.1:0-15973 GCA_046085865.1 Pirellulaceae bacterium | reverse complement strand
GTTCTGCTCGCATAGAACGGACGAGCTTGTTCAAAACTCCCCAGTCGCGTTTCGCGTCGAGATTTCCGAGGCGAAGTTCGCTGGCCAGTCCGCGTTTGATGCGAGCGGCACCCAAGGAGATTTTGCGAGTCACAAACTCGGGGCCACGCCGCGGGGACTCGTGGTTGAAAAGCATCCCCGAGCAGGCGAACATGTTGTAGCTTTCGCGGTAGTTGATCGTCATGTAGTGAGCGAAAGCTTTGGCACAGCCATAGGGGCTGCGAGGGTGTAACGGGGTGGTTTCCCGCTGCGGTGTCTCGTGCACCTTCCCGAACATTTCGCTGCTGCTGGCCTGATAGAAACGGATCGATGGATCGACCAATCGAATCGCTTCCAGGATCCTGGCAACACCCACACCGGTCGTGTCGCTGGTCAGCAGCGCCTGATCCCAACTGGAAGCGACAAAGCTTTGCGCCGCCAAATTGTATAGCTCGGTGGGACGCACCTTGGAAATCAACCGCGTCAAGGAAGCCATGTCTCCCAGGTCGGTTTGATGAAGCGAGATTCGATCGACCAAATGTTGGATACGGTCGAAGTTGGGGGCGCTAGTCCGACGGTAGGTGCCATGGACTTGATAGCCTTTTTCCAAAAGCAGCTCCGCCAAGTACGATCCATCTTGACCAGTAATCCCGGTGATCAGGGCGATCGGTGCCATACATCCTGGCTTTCATTTTTGAGGGGTCGCCGTCCGCAAAAGCAAAGGTTTCGGTGGGAAGAGTTCGAAGAAGAGATGCCTGAAGGACATTTCTCTGCGCCTTCGCCGTCCGTGTCCGGCTGTCATGCCAGAAACCAGGGGCCATACACGAAGTCAATCGACAGCCTTTTTGACTTCGCCCCCTGGCGAAATGATCGTAAACGGGTCGAGAAATTGGTTCAAGAGCGGTGATCGGTGGTCTGAAGCAGCCTTAGGTCATGGTCGACCATTTCGCAGAGCCACTGCTGGACGCTCTCGGAGAGCTTCCAGCCTAACTGCGTTTGTGCCTTGCTGGAATCGGCCTGCATGGGTCGGCTTTCCAGAGGACGCAGCAGGCGGGGATCTTGTTGGACATGTTTTTGCCAATCGAGGCCAACGTGACCGAATGCGATATCCAGGAGATTTCGGACGGTGCTGATCTGTCCGGTTCCGATCACATAATCGTCCGCCTGGGGGGCCTGCAGCGATCGCCAGAAGCAATCGACGAAGTCCTTTGCCGATCCCCAATCTCGCCCAGCATCCAGATTCCCGAGGACGACATGGTCCTCAAGTCCCAGTCGGATCGCGGCTGCCGCATGGGAGATCTTTCGCGTCACAAAATGAAGAGGCCGCCTCGGTGACTCATGATTGAACAGGATCCCGCTGCAGGCAAAAAGTCCATCGCGCTGGCGATAGGCTTGAATCATCTGCTGGGCTGCCGCCTTCGAAATCGCATAGGGATTGCTGGGGCAAACCGCCGATCGCTCGTTCTGCCAACCGCTGGCTTGATAACCGAAGACTTCACTGGAACTGGCAAAAAACAGACGCGCCGACGATCGGGTTTCCACCATCCATCGAAGGAGATGGCAAACCGGATCGGTGTTGATCTTCAGCGTCTGGCTGGGGTCATCCCAGCTATCGGGAACGTAGCTGAGACCGGCGAGGTGGTAGATTTCGTTGGGAGCGGCCTTATCCAGCAGTTGCCACCAGCTGCTGCGACATGCCAGGTCGATAACGCTGACTTCCACTTGCCCCTGAAGATGCTCGGCCGAACCCCATTCATCCGGCTTCCTCAAAAGCCCGAAGATCCGGTAGCCTTTGCCGAGCAAAAGATCGGCTAGGTACGATCCATCCTGCCCAGATAGGCCGCTGATCAGTGCCGTCTTTGCCATCGGCCTCAGTTCCCTCTCGATCGGCTAGATGCCCTGACAACGCGTCGCATTGTCCCCCTGGCGCCACGGTGTCTCATCGTAGCCGGATCAAGGACGTTTGCATCGCGCCCAAGCGAAAAAAATCACCTGGACGATTGCCTTTGGGAAGCTACGGGAGGCTGCCAAAGGGAGGGAAGGCCGTGCATTGGGTGGTGCGGACGGCGCAAAAAAAAAGCTCCCGGAAGTGAACGAGTCCCAGGGGGGCGGAGGACTTCGAGCGACATTTCCGGGAGCCATTTTTCAATGCGGTAGGGGTTCCATCCATGTCGCCCCTCCGCGATGACTCGCTCTCTTCAGTTCCGCCTTCGGCTCAGCCTCCATGCCTTGCCAGCCAGCAGCGTCCCGCAGCATCCAGTTCGTCATGAGCTGGCTTGCCGAAGGCAGGACCACTATCCAATCGCGAGTGTTTTGTTTTGTTTGTGAGCTAGGCTCGGCAAGCAACAGCAAGTCGGCTGACGCATCCGTTCCCAACCACGAGGAGGAAGATAGAAATGATCGAGGGTTGGGGTCAAGAACAGTTCCCTCCTTTTTTAGGTGAAAAAAGAGAGGTCGAAAAAAGGACCTTTCCCAGTCTCCCTGAAGCAGCCCAAATGCTCCAAACCCAAGGGTCGCTAGCATCGCGATATGGTCGATACCCGTACAGGAAAGTCCTTTGGATCCCGCAAAGTGGAGGAGTTGTTCAGCGGGGGCGGCTTTGGATCGGACTGTCGGGATCCGGGATCGGAGGGCAACTTCTGCGAGTCGCTTGAGGAGTCTGCTCAAAGGAACTAAAATCCATGTGGGTTTTGAGGCCGCTTGCAGCCATACCTGCTAAAGAGCCACTCTCATTGGACACGCTGGTGCCTGCCGGGAGACCCTGGTGTGATCGGCACCCTGGAAGTGCGGATGATGCAAGAAGCATCGCACACCGTCGTGGTTGCCAAGCCAATCAATTCCCATGGATCGTTGGAAGTGACATGGGTGATAGCCCCCTGTGGCGGTGGAGATGGCCATCGTCATCCAGGCAATTGATCTCGCTCGTAGGAGCGAAAGGAAAGGTTGGCAGCATGGTCAGGCAGGAATCGATGGGGACGTTGAGCGTGCATGCGGGGGAGGCTAGGCAGAAGCTGGCCGATGCCATCACGGACCCGATTGTCTGTGCGAGCACCTACACCTTCTCCAGCACTCAAGCGGTGATCGACTTCATCGAGCAGAATCAGCAGCGCGAGGAGTATGGGAGGTACGGGAACCCCAACGAGCGCGTGGTGGAGAGGAAGCTGGCTGCTTTGGAGGGAGGCGAAGAGGCATTGGTCTATGCGACAGGCATGGCAGCCATTGTCGGGCTGCTGATGGCCAAGCTGAACGCGGGGGATGAGATCGTATTTTTCGATCAGTGCTACCATCGCAGTCGGGAATTCTGTTTCAAGCATCTGTCGCGATTCGGGGTGGTGACGCACCAAGTGGCGACTGGGGATTTCGAAGCGATGGAACGAGCGATCACCCCGAAGACCCGGATGCTGGTCAGCGAATCGCCAACCAACCCGCAGCTGAGCGTGATCGATCTGGAACGCTTCGTCGATCTGGCTCGGAAGCACCAAGTCGAGACGCTGATCGACGCGACGCTGGCGACACCCTACAACCTGCAGCCGCTCGCCTTCGGTGTCGACTATGTCCTTCACTCGGCGACCAAGTACTTAGCTGGACACAATGATCTTCTGGCCGGGGTGATCGTTGGAAGCGGTGAGAAAATGGAATCGGTCAGGCATCTGCGGGGAATCATGGGGGGGATCAATAGCCCCCACAACCTTTATCTGCTGGAACGGGGGCTCAAGACGTTCTCCTTGCGCATGCAGCAGCACAATCGCAACGGGCAGGCGATCGCTGAGTTTCTGGCGGGGCATCCTCGCGTGGAGAAGGTATTCTATCCTGGCCTTGCAACTCATCCGACGCACGCCATCGCCGCGCGCACCATGCGAGGCTATGGTGGTCTGGTGACATTTCTCCTGAAAGATGCCGACTGGCGCGCGACCGCCAAGGTGATCGATTCGGTTCGCATCCCGCGCATCGGCCCAAGTTTGGGCGGTGTGGAATCGTTGATCGAGCAGCCGATGGTGATGAGCTATTTTTCGTATGCGCCGGAGGAGCGTGTTCGATTCGGGATCCCCGACAACATGATCCGGCTGGCCTGTGGAATCGAAGACACCAACGATTTGATCGACGATCTGAAGCAGGGGCTGGAATCATGAAGTTTCGGACTCGTTCCATCCATACCGGGCACGATCCCTCCCAAGCGAAGGGAGCGGTGGTGCCGCCCATCTACCTGGCAAGCACCTTCCTGCAGCCGGGTGCTGGGACCTGGGGCGAATTCGATTACTCCCGATCCGGGTCACCCACACGCGGCTCAGTCGAGACGACGATGGCCGATCTGGAAGGGGGAGTCGGGGCTCGCGCTTACGCTTCGGGGATGGCGGCGACTCATGGTGCGCTGATGCTGCTAAGATCCGGGGACCATGTGGTGCTGGGAAGCGACTGCTATGGAGGTACCTACCGATTGCTTCATCGCGTCTGCGATCGATGGAACATCGCCACAACGCTGGCTCCCGCCGATCAGCCACAGGCCATAGAACAGGCGATTCGCAGCAACACCAAGATGATCTGGATCGAGAGTATCGGGAACCCTCTGATGAGCATCCCGGATATCGCCAAGCTGGCCGAGCTAGCGCATCGGTCGGGAGCGCTACTTGCCGTCGACAACACCCTGGCGTCACCCGCCTTGGTCCGGCCTCTGGAACTGGGGGCCGATATCGTCATGCACTCGGCCACCAAGTACTTGGGGGGGCATAGCGACTGCCTTGCGGGGATTCTGGTCGCCAGGGAAAAGGCGATCTTCGACGAGATCGCCTTCGTCCAGAACGCCACGGGGGGCGTCCTGGGCCCGCTGGAGTCTTTTCTACTGGGGCGTGGCATCAAGACGCTGGAGTTGCGGATGCGCGAGCAGTCGAGGTCGACTCTGGAGATCGCCAAGTGGCTGAAGAAGCATCCACGCGTTCCACTGGTGCGTTACCCGGGCCTGGAGGATCATCCGCAGCACACCCTGGCGCAGCAGCAGATGGGAGGTCTCTTCGGCGCTGTCCTCTCCTTCCAGATCGATGGGGATTTTCAGCGGGCCAAGAGGATCTGCGAGTCGACCAAACTGTTTGGCCTGGCGGTCAGTCTAGGGGCGGTCGAATCGTTGATTTCGCAGCCGGCATCGATGTCGCATGCCAGCTATGGAGCCGAAGATCGCAAACGCTTTGGCATCGACGATACGCTCATCCGGCTTTCGATCGGTTTGGAGGATCCAGAAGATCTGATCGCCGATCTCGATCAGGCGATCCAGGGGGCGTGAATCTGGATCGCTTGGTGCAGTTCTCCCGGAGGCCGTCCCAGCTCTTCCGCCAGCGATTCGAGGAAAGCGATCAGGGGCCCCGTGCGACGCTGCGCTTCCAGACGGCCTGAAGGGGTCTGCATGGTCGGGGCCAGTCGCAGCAATTTCAGGAAGAAGTGGTCGACCGACTGCGCGTTGTCGTCGCCAAGACGATCGGATGGGAAGGGTTGTTCCGGGTGAAACAGCTTCTGGTGCATGCTGCCTCCGGTCATCAGGCACCTGGCCAATCCGATCGCTCCTAACGCCTCCAGCCGATCGGCATCTTGCACCACGCGGGCTTCCAAGGTTTGGCAGGGAACTCCTGCAGAAAAGCTATGGGCCACCACCGCATGCTCGATCGCCCCAAGCAACGTTTCGGGATAATCGATTTCCCGCAATAGCTCGGCGGCCCTCTGGCTGCTCTTCAGGGATGCGCGAGATCGATCGGGATGATTCTTTGGGATCCAGACGCAATCATGCAGCCATGCTGCAGGCAGGATCACCTGGGGGTCGGCCGATTCCTGCTGGCCGATGCGGCGAGCGTTTCGCACCACGCGTTGGACGTGGTCCAGTCCATGCCCTGCATCGGCACCCGACATCACCTTGGTGGCGATCTCCTCCAGTCGCTGGCCCCATCGCTGCTGCCACTGGGTCCACGCTGCCTGCTCCTCTTCGGTCGACGCCATGGCAACACTCCTTAAGTCTGGCGGCTCTACCCGTTGCCGTTGGTTGGCTTGCGGCCGATGAACTGGTAGTAGGGCGTTCTCGCCAGTGGCATGTAGGGTACCTTGGATCGCTGTTCGGTCAGCCACAGCGTCTGGAAGCGACGTTGCAGGTAAGGGATGTGATCGGGGCTGGGAAAGACATTGTCGGTAGCGAACCAGGCTGGCCAGAAGTGGCGCGTGCGCCAGGGATGCCTAGCCAGTCCGTCGGCGGGATGTTTTCGAGCGACGTAGAAATCGACGACTCCCACCAGACCACCTGGTCTCAGGATGCGTAGCGCGTTGTCGATCGCCGCAAACCAGTCGGGAATCATCGTCAGAGAATAGGAAAATGTGACTGCGTCCACCGAGCCATCTGGCGGAGTCCATTGGGTCGCATCTGCCTCGATGCTGCTCACCTGCTTCCAACCCTTGGCCTGAGCGCGTTGCTGGCACATCTTCAGTAGCGAACCAGCCAGATCGACGACGTAGATCTGCTCGATCTCGCCGATCCGGTTTCCTAAAAATTCCAAGTTCGCGCCGGTGCCTCCTCCCAGATCCGCCCAGCGAGGTTGCGCCACCCGATCGGTGGCCAGTTGCTCAGCGACCTTCTGATAAAGCTCCTGGCGTCCGTGAAGGAGTCGTTTCCGGAAGTCATCGTAGGCCTGAGCTTGCCCGGAATAGAAGTTTTCCATTCTCTGAGCGTGGGAATCGGCGCGCAAGGGTCGCACCAGATGGTAGAGCACTTTCAGATCGTTCAGCAAACCCATCGCTGCCTCGCAGAGGTGTTGGACGCAGAACGCCAATTGCCGATCGGGCGGTCAGGCGCTGGGGAGGTTCAGATCGGCGATGTAGAAACTGCCGTAAGTGTGGACGCGATCGAGCTGATGGAGCTGTTCGGCTAATTCCCGATGGTAGGTAAGCAGGGACGGAAGGGGAGTCGATTTGCCGGAGACCATCACCTGAACGCGATCGAGAAAATCTGTCCGCAGTCCTCCGCTCCGCCAAAGAATCCGACATCCGGGGGCAGCATGGTCGACGATCGACTGCCACTCCGATTCCAGCAACGGGAAGAAGTGGTCGCTGAGCCAGTCCATGTGGTCCAGGAGAACAAAACGCGAAAGCTTGCTGTCATGCTGGTCCAGAAACCCCTGCACGCTGTTGGTGTGGATGGCGACCTTCTGCCAGTCTCCCCCGCGAAGCTTCTGGTAGCTTTCTGGCTTCAGGTACTCCGGACAGCACTGAGGGGTGTAGGAGCCGGTGATGTAAACGCGCCAAAAGTAATTGTCATGGATCGGTAGTTTGGCGAAGACGGCGTCCATCGAGTCTTCGACAAACTGAGCGATTCCGCCGGGGTACTGGGTATCGATCTGTCGCCGCTGCGCCTTGGGAACCCCAAGCAGGCTAAGCGTCGTATCACGCCGCATCGCAAATCGCATCCCCTTGGTCCAGATCCGAGGTTTGATGCGGCGATAGATCTCTTGCTGTTCCTCCAGCGACCCGGCAGCCAGAAGTGCCTGAGTCTGAGGCCGGATGCGCGCGACCTTGTCAATGTAGGAATTGATGCCCCGAGCAAACGCACCGGAGGTGCCACGAAAATAGAACGACCTTTTCGGATTGGCGAAAAAGCTGTGGTGCTTATCCCAATACTGCTGCGCCCACGGGGTCAGAAGGGGGCGCAGGCGGTCCTGATAGATCTTTCCCATCGAAGAAAGATGACCGCGACCGAACAGATGAAAAAAGTCTTCGTAGTCCAGCGATCGGATCGCCGCCAACTTCAGTTCCAGCAGGCTGTTTTGCCTCGGGTTCATATCGACCGCGTGGACCTGCCCAGCGCCGGCCAGGCAGTAGTCGAGCGCATTGCAGCCGGCCGAAGTGATGACCAGCACATGGTCCTGGGACGTCAGTTCCAGAGCCTGCCGATCCAGCCGTGGGTCTTCCCAGCAGGTGTTGTAGACCAGGTTGTTGCCGTGCACGTAGCGGAAGACTTTCCCGCTGATCCATTCCTGCAGCCGCATGGTGCCGTTTTTCTCGAGCGAAAGGATATCGACCTCAGCCGGCGCCGCGAGGACGCCTCGAAGTCGCCGCCAATCGTCATTCTACTTCTTTGGCGGGTTTGGTGCAGGCGGAGGTGCCTGAACGGGCGGGGCCAACGGGGCACGAATCTGGCCACCGGCAATCGGAATCAATGCACCGGCCTGCGGCTGACCAGCGTTTTCCATCGTTCGATTCCAGGGGACGCCATAGGCAGCAAACATCCCTTCCTGGACATTCATCACGTAAACAATGCAATTGGCTGGTCGGGCATTGCCGGTGATCTGCCGTGGAACCGCCATTCCCGTGACCATCAGGTACTCGGGATTTTTGCTGCTGGGCATCGCCGCCAAGACATTGGTCGCGAACTTGCCTCCAAAGCCCCCGGTTCGCGGGTTGTAGACCCAGCACTGCAGATCCCCCGAGAGGTAGTCGAGGAAAAAAACCCCTTCGGCTTCCTCGCTGATCGAACCGGTGGCGATCGCCATCGTCGTCGTGCCATGGGATGCAGCGGCATGGAGAAAGGCTTCGGGAGGAATGGGAAGCGATCCTTGCGAAAGATCCTCCCGAACGGATCGCCCATTTCGCCCTGCGGCATACGCAAGGCAAACCAGCGCGCAGAAAGCTGCTAGCAAGGAGGGCCAGAACCAAGATCGACATGGGCAGCAGACTGCCGCTGGGGAGCCATCGCCCCTGGAGGGGGTGCCTTCGGAGGATTCACAAACAGGCAGGTCCATGGGAAAGACTCCTGGTTTGGCGATTCGGGGTCGCGTTTTCTGAACGTTCGCTGTCGGGGAAGGACTTCCCCAATCGCTTCGTGGCTGGGTAGGCCGCTTAAAATTCTCTGTTTCGCTTTGGATGTTGCGGCAAAACCGGGTGCCGATCCCAATCGACGAAGGTGCTGCTGCAAAAAAGGTATCGACCGCCCCCCAGCGTCCCCTTCAACCTGCATGACCTCACTGGGGGAAAGAGGAGCTTCTTTTCGGCTGCCGAATCGATTCCCAACCGCCTCTGATGCAGCCCCTTATTGTGTGCTATCCTAGCGTTTTCCGAACACAAAGCCAGATTTCCACCCTGACACGTCACCACCTTGTGGTCCCGACCGGGTCGGCGGGCTCCCTTAGAGCCGAACGCTAGCCAAAGGGGCTGAAAACCGCTTGGTCCGCCTTCCGTTCCATGCACTCGATCTTCCTTTCCCGATCCATCTGTTCTTCTACAGGAGATTTGTTTCGATGGGCATCAACGGCACACTCAATCGCAAGCTGCGCATGGGCCTGGTAGGGGGCGGTCAGGGGTCGTTCATCGGCCGCGTCCACTCGATCGGAGCCTGCCTGGACAATCGGGCTGTCGTCGTTGCCGGAGCGCTCAGCAGCAACCCCGAGCGGTCTCGGGCTTCGGCGGCTGACTACGGGATCTGTTCCACCCGTGCTTACGGGTCGTACCAGGAGATGCTCGATGCGGAACGCAAGCTTTCAGCCGACCAGCGGATCGACTTTGTTTCGGTGACCACCCCCAACCACACCCACTATGAGATTGCCAGAGCGGCACTGGAGGCGGGGTTTCATGTCGTTTGCGACAAGCCGATGACGTTCGATCTTGGGCAGGCTGAATCGCTGCAGAAGGTGGTGGAATCGAGTGGTCGCGTCTTTGCGCTGACGCACAACTACACCGGCTATCCTCTGGTTCGCCAGGCGCGAGAGATGATTCTCAGCGGGGAACTAGGAGAGATTCAGGCGGTCCGATCCGCCTACATCCAGGGGTGGCTGCGGACTCGCTTGGAAGAGTCGGATCAGAAGCAGGCAGCTTGGCGAACCGATCCGGCCAAGAGCGGCGCTGCGGGCTGCTTTGGGGACATTGCGACCCATGCCTACAACCTAGGACGCTACATGACTGGATTGCTTCCCGAGGCGATCAGTTGCCATTTGCGCACCTTCGAGCCGGGTAGGAAGCTGGACGACTATGGGACAGCGATCATTCGTTATCAGGGCGGCGGAATTGGCTCGGTGACCGCCAGCCAGATCAGCCATGGTCGCGAAAATGACCTATCGATCGAAATCGATGGCACCAAGGGGGCTCTTTCTTGGCGCCAGGAAGAACCGAACGTCTTGGTGGTGCGCCGCAATGGACACCCGCATCAACTTTACACACGCGATCCCAACGCCCCCTTCATGAATGCCTCAGGTCGCGCTGCCTGTCGCTTGCCCAGCGGGCACCCGGAAGCCTTCTTCGAGGCATTCGCCAACATCTATGCATCGGCGTTCGATGCGATGGTGGCCGCGCAGTCGGGTGGGAAGCCAGAGCAGCGGGAGACGGTCTACCCGAACGTCTACGATGGGGTCGAAGGGATGTTCTTCATTCAGCAATGCGTCGCCAGCAGCCAGAAGGATGGAGCTTGGCTCCCCTTCCAACACCCTGCAGCGCGCCGTTGACCTCAGCACGGCGACCAAGCCAAAGGCAGTCAAGAAAACCACCGGACTGCGGTTGGCAACCGGCCCCCGCAAAGCCCAGCCAGCAGGAACCCGGAGATGATTCACTCGCTGCTATTTCTGGGAGACTCCTACACCATTGGTGAGGGAGTTTCCCCACAGGAATCGTGGCCTTGGCAATTGATCGAACGACTGCAGCAGGGAGCCTTGCCGAAGTGGGGCCGCCACTGGGGGCCGCCTCGCATCATCGCCCAGACCGGATGGACCGCAGGGGAATTGCTCCAGAATCTTCCCAAGTCTGGCCTGGGCGATGGATTCCGGGGTGCCTGCGTGAGCGCTGGAGTCAACGATCAGTATCGACAGCTGGCGATCGAGGAGTGCGTCGAGCAATTGGAGCGACTGCTGCAGTTGGCCGCTGCTGCCTGCGGCTATCGAAAACAATATCTCTGGATGGTCGGGATTCATGACTGGAGCCAGAGTCCTTTTGCTGCCGATCGCGATCGCCACCAAATCGCCTTGCAAATCGCCTCCTTCAATCGAGCGATCTCGAGCTTGGCCGATCGATGGCAGATTCCCTGGATCGATTTGACCGCCGCATCCCAGCCCCAAGGCCATCCCGAGGAGGCCTTCTACACCTCCGATCAGCTTCATCCCTCTCCCCTCCAGTACCGTCTCTGGGTCGATGCCATCCTGGAAAGACTCGCCTAATCTTCCGCATTCCCTAGAAATGTCGACACTCAGATAGTCTTAAATAGGGGTGTTTTGGGTGTTTGCCGCTCCAGGGTGTGGGAAAAAGATACGATTTGCATTAGAATAAGGGTTGTTCGAGTGGAAATGGCGAACCGGGATTTCCCGACCCGAATTCGTCGCCGACGCAGCCGTCCCCGACACCTTACGGGGGCTTTGGTGCTCCATCCGGCGGACACCACCAGCTCTCGCTTTCTCTCGTCTGATTGATCGGGTCATTCAAGGCATCTCAGCGGAGGATCGATCGTGGCTCCATCCAAAGGCAAAGGCACTTCCAAAAAGAAGACAGAGGATGTCGAAGTGACCGACGAGCTTGCGCAGGACGGTGACGAGGAGGGGGGAGAAGAGTCGGAAAAGGCACCAAAGAAAAAGGCCAAGGCAGCGACTCCAAGAAAGAGCCGATCGAAGGCGGCCAATCCGCCACGAGCGAAGTTGTTCTGGGGGGTCTTCAATCAGAACCTCAAGCGCGTCGCTATCTTCGAGTACGAGAACAAGAAGGAAGCCGAGAAGCAGGTGAAAGAGCTTTCCAAAGGGGGAAGCGAGCACTTTCTCAAGCGGATCAAAGAAGAGATTAGCTGATCGGGATGTCGAGCGGCCTCGAATTGCTCATGCCAGCCTGTCGCTTCCGCCGCTGGCCGATGCGTTTGTCGCTTCGGCCCGTCGCAGCGCCATGGCGGGGGATCGATGCATCGATGCTGGACGGTTGGGTGATTCACTGGGAGTCGGTCGGTTGGTTGCTTGTTGTTCCAACCGGGGCCGCTTAGGTGCCCCGTCGGTTCCCATACCACTCGATATGCTTTCGAGGGCAGAAGCGAAAGCCATGTCTCCGGCACCAGGGCTCCAGCCACTCGGTTCGCTGATCTAGAGTTTTCTGATCGATTCCCTCCGGCATCCAGAGGACTCGATCGGCGTCCCATGGAGCCACCAGCTCAAGGAAGCGCGTTGCCTCCTCGAGATCCTCCTTTGTGGCAACAACAAACTTCAGTTGGTATGGGTAACGCGCGATCAGTTGGGGAACAATCTGCAGTGCTTTTTGCCGTCGCTTTTGGTGTCTGTCCAACCACCGACCAGCACGCAGAGGATCTGGATCGCTGTTGCTCAGCTTGGGGCTGATCGACATGAGGTTGCATGCGACCGGTCGGTCGATGGTTCCGGCGGTTTCAATCGTCACATGTTTCCCTCCCTGGACCAGCGTTTCGGTGAGATTCTGGATTGAATTCCAGACCATCGGTTCCCCGCCGGTGATGACGACGTGGGAGATGGGGTCCAAAAGAATCCGCTGGGACAATTCGGCGATCGCGACCGTCTCACCCTCCGGTTGCCAAGAAGCAAAGGGGGTATCGCAGAAACCGCATCGCAGATTGCAGCCACTGGTGCGAAGGAAGATGGAGGGAGTGCCCGTCAGCAGTCCTTCTCCTTGTCGGCTGTGGTAGAACTCGCAAATCTCCATAAGCTGGGGCGATGCTTCGCAGAGTGGGGTGGCGGAGTGGGGTGGCTGTTCGCGGAACCTAGAATGTTGACAATAACCAACACCTAGTGTCGGTCCACCGATCGTACGACCGACCCTCCCCTTCGATCAAGGAGCCATCCCCGTGGGAACGCCATTTCGTGAAGTTCTGGAGTGTTTCGAGAATTCCTACCCGGATCGACCCTACGAGATCGAAATCGTCTGCCCCGAATTCACATCGGTCTGCCCCAAGACGGGTCAGCCCGATTTCGGGACGCTGGTTTTCCGGTATATCCCCGACCGATCGATTGTGGAGCTGAAGAGCCTGAAGCTTTATTTGCAGCGTTTTCGTCAGGAGGGGATCTTCTATGAAAACGTCACCAATCGGATTCTCGACGACTTCATCGACATGGTGCAGCCACGTCGGGTGATGATCGAAAGTCGGTGGAACGCGCGTGGCGGGATCACTTCGGTGATTCGCGTCCAGCATCCAGTGGAGAGTTGATCGACCGGGGCTTGGACTAGCAGCCGGCTTGGCTGGAGGGGGATCGCGGGTTTTTTGGCGACGGCCAGAGGGAGAAGCAGATGAGCGATTCGGTGGAGGTATTGCTGAGCGGTTTTGCGGATGAGGCGGCTTCCGATAAGAACGCCACGGCGCAAATGTGCACCATGGCCGCTCTAGGGCTTCGCTACATGACCCTGCGCTTCATCGATGTGGGGCAGGGGGTCAAGAATGTGATGCTGCTGGAGAAGTCGGAGCTAGCGGTAGTCCGCAAAATGGCCAGCGACTATGGTCTGTCGATCTCCTCGATCGGTTCCCCGATCGGCAAGGTGAAGCTGCTGGATGTCGAGGACGGTACATCCAACCGCTACGTCCCTTTCAAGCAATACCTGCAGAAGGATGTCAAGCAGGCGTGCGCGCAAGCCCATGCGCTCGACGCGAAGCTGATCCGCGGTTTCTCCTTCTACCATCCCAAGGGGAGCGATCCTGGACCGCATTTGGCGCAGGCGATCGACCAGGTAGGGAAGATCGCCGAGGTCTGCGATAAGGAAGGATTGACGTTCGGTCTGGAGGTGGAAGCGAATCTGGTGGGGCAGACGGGCCAATTGCTGGGGCAGATGCATCGAGCGATTGGCAGTGCGGCACTGGTGCTGATCTTCGATGGCGCGAATCTGGTCTGTCAGGGGATGACGACGCAGCAGGTCTACGAAGAATATCTGGCGATGAAGCCAGGTCTTGGTTGGCTGCATATCAAAGATTACCGAAATCCGAATCCCACCGGTCGCAAGGGACACGTCGACGAAGAATCGCTGAAGCATTTCGTCCCGGCCGACCAGGGAGACAGTGGCCATGAGGCGATTCTGCGCGACCTGAAAGAGGAATTGCCGAAGATCGAGCGAAGGATGCGCCGTCGAGGAGCCGATGGGGTGTTTCTGGATCTGGAGCCTCACGTGAAAGGGGGCGGGCAATTTGGCGGCTACAGCGGTCCCGATGGCCTGGGGATCGCCTTGAGGGGCCTCTGCCGGGTGCTCGATTACGTCCAGATTCCCTATCGTCTGAAAACCTATCAGGAGCTAGCGGACCATGGATCCGACCACGCAACCGTTCGACGATCCGCTCGTTCCACCTCGCGATGAAATCGCGACCACGATCGATGCAATCTACCGCCATCGCATGACGACCACCTCCGGGGGCAATCTCTCGATTCTCACCCCCGAGGGAGATATTTGGATCACCCCCAACCGCGTCGACAAGGGACAGATGACGCGCGACGATATTGTCTGCGTCCGGTCCGATGGGGTGGTGGATGGGCGACACCGACCCTCCAGTGAACTGCCATTTCACCAAGCCATCTACCGGGCGGCGCCTGAGGTGCGGGGGATCGTCCACGCCCATCCGGTGGCGCTGGTCGCCTTCAGCATCGCCCGCCAGCTTCCGCGAGTCCGGATGTTTCGCCAGTCGCATGAGGTCTGCCAGGATGTCGCCATGGCCCCTTATGCCCTTCCCGGCAGTCAGCGGCTGGGGGAATGCATCGCGGAATCGTTTGCCTCTGGGGCTCGCTGTGTGATTCTGGAGAATCATGGGGTGGTGGTTGGGGGAGAGAGCCTGCGGCACGCATTTCAGCGTTTTGAGACGTTGGAATTCACGGCGCTGACCGAACTGGCGGCGCGCGGCCTGGGAGAGCCACGGCAGTTGTCGGACCGCCAACTGGCAACCGCTCAAAATGCCGATCGGATGCCTACCTCCCCGAAGCTTCTGGAGGTGTCGACTAGGGAGAAGGAGCTGCGCCGCGAGTTGGCTCATTTCGTTCGGCGCGGATACCAGCAGCGACTGATCATCAGCACCGAAGGGACCTTTTCGGCGCGGCTGGGTAGCGATGACTTCCTGATCACTCCCTACCGAGCGCATCGCAGCGGATTGACAGCCGAGCAATTGGTGCGGGTCCGCCAAGGGGTAGCGCATACCACCGGGCGGCCCAGTCGCGCTGCGGCGCTGCACCGTGCCATCTACCGGCTGCACCCCTGGGTGGGGTCGATCGCCAATGCCTATCCCGTCCACGCGTCCGCATTCAGCGTCGTCGATGCCCCACTTCGCTCACGCACCATCCCCGAAAGTTATCTCTTCCTGCGCGATGTGCTGCGAGCTACTTTTGGCCGAGCGTTCGACCGGCCAGAGTCGATCGCTCAGGAGATCGATACGGATCATCCTGTGGTACTGATGGAAAACGACGGTGTCCTAGTGGTGGGTGGTGACGTCCTGGAGACTTTCGATCGGCTGGAGGTGCTGGAGACGACGGCGGAGGCGATTCTTCAGGCCTCTGCCCTCGGCCCGATTCAGCCGATGCCCGATGAGGCGATCGAAGAATTGAGGCAGGCATTTCTTAAGGATTGACTCGTTCGCTATCGGCAGGAGGTTTCGATGGAACGATCGAACGGTTCGCAGGAGTCGACGCCCAAAACATCCGGGAGTGAGCCTCTTTTGATGATCTGCACCACCGTCGCTCAGAGGGAGCAGGCCCAGCGGATCGCGCGCGAGTTGATCGAAAGTCGGTGGGCCGCTTGCGTTCAGATCGATGGACCGATCGAAAGCTGGTATCGCTGGGAAGGCCAACTGGAGTCGTCCAGGGAATTTCGCTTGCAGATCAAGACGTTACCCAGCTGCCGTCAGGCAGTCTTGCGATGTCTGGAACGGCTGCATCCTTACGAAGTGCCCGAGTTGCTTTCGATCGAAGCGGCTAGCAGCACCGCATACCATCGCTGGGTCAGTGCATCGGTCGATAGGGAGAAAGTGGAATGATCGACCCCACCG
>JBJSWM010000091.1:0-8142 GCA_046085865.1 Pirellulaceae bacterium | reverse complement strand
GATGACTGGCTGACCAAGCAGTGCCAGGAAGATGCCTTCAAGGGGAAGATCGAATGGCAGTGGATCGATGACCCGCACTGGCTGACCCCGATCGATCAGTTCGATCAGTTCACCCAAGGGAAGAAGAAGCTCTTCTTCACCGAGTTCTACATCGACCAGCGAAAACGACAAGGAATCCTCCTGGACTCCCTGTCGAAGCCGCTGGGAGGGCAATGGAGCTTTGATCCGGAGAACCGGAAGAAACTTCCGAAAGGCTTGGCGATTCCGAAGCTGCCCAACCTGCCGATCGATGATGCCTGCCGAGAAGCGACCGAGTACGTGGAGCGGGAGTTCCCGGAGGCGATTGGGGATCGACTGCCGCTGGCCTACCCCTGGAATCGCACGCTGGCACTGGAATGGTTGGATCGCTTTGTGGAAGAGCGATTGGCGAACTTCGGCGATTATGAGGACGCCATCGACCAGAAGGAGCCGTTTTTGTTTCACTCGGTGCTCACCCCGATGCTCAACATCGGGTTGATTGAGCCGAGGGAGGTGGTGCAGGCTGCCGTGAAGCGAGTCGATCGGTATCCGATCAATTCGATCGAGGGATTCATTCGGCAGGTGATTGGATGGCGAGAGTACATGCGGGGTGTCTACCTTTGGAAAGGTCGAGCGCAGCGGTCCCGCAATGCATGGGAACACCACCGAAAGATCCCCCAGTCCGTCTACCGTGCCCAGACAGGCATCGATCCACTGGATACGGTCCTCCGTCGCGTCTATCGATGGGGATACTGCCATCACATCGAACGGTTGATGATCCTGGGGAACTTCTTCTTTCTCTGCGAGGTGCATCCCGATGAGGTGTATCGTTGGTTCATGGAGTGTTTCATCGATGCCTACGACTGGGTGATGGTCCCCAATGTGTATGGGATGAGCCAGCAGGCGGATGGAGGATGGATCACCACCAAGCCCTACATCAGTGGTTCGGCTTACGTGAAGAGGATGAGCGATTTTCGGGAGGGGCCTTGGTGCGAGGTGTGGGACGCGCTGTACTGGCGGATGGTGGCCAAGCATCGCGACGCCTGGGTCAAGCACCCACGCATGCGAATGATCGCCTCCCAGATCGACCGCATGGCGCCCGACAAACTGGCCAGCCATCTGCAGAGGGCCGAGGCATTTTTGGAGTCGTGGTCGGTTGGCGCGGACGGACCCAATCGCTGAAGCGAAGTCCGCACCGGTGAACCCTCGTTTGGGTCTGTTGGTTGCTCCAACTGCCCCCAAGAAGGAAGGCGGTCCGGTTTTTCCCGTGGTATGATTTCAATCCCCTGATCTTTCGATCGCTTCTGAATGGAAGAAGGTTCGCTTTCTCAATTGGAGTCAATTCCGACGAGATCCAAGATGATTACGAGTCTTTATGGGCGAAGGACCGAAATAAGGGCAGCAATGGGCCTGCGTGAATGCTACTGTAGATGAAAAGTCCGGTGCAACTTTGTGAAGGCTTCTAACAGGAAGCCGGGTCCTCGATGACCACCACTTACCATGCCAAATACTTCGCTCACGAATTGACCCGGCAGACACCACCGGGGGGCGTGGATCGTTTGTCGATGGCACCGTTCGATGCCTGTGTCGATCTGAACTCGCACCAGATCGAAGCGGCGATGTTCCCACTGCTTAGTCCGCTCTCGCGGAGTGCGTGTCGTCGAGGGCACGAACCCGGACGGCGACCGGGCGATTTTCCTCTGGCGCAACCTCGACGAGATCAACAACGAAGCCCTCGACGAGTGTTTTAAGAGGAAGGATTACAACACGAAAGATCAAGAGCACGACCTGATCTACGTCAACGGCGACAACAATCTTGAAAACCTGCGACGTGGCGACCAGACATGGAAGGTCCGCCTCATCGAAGAAGAGTTCGGACGCCTCATGTTCGATGTCTCCGACATCTAGTTTGCAGTGTTCCGTTTTCCGTGTTCATCAAGGAGATGAGTGATGGAGTGGCGAAATCGAATCAGCGTGGACCCGAACGTGTGTCACGGGAAGGCGTGCATCAAGGGAACACGGGTGATGGTGTCGGTGGTCTTGGACAATCTCGCTGAAGGTATGCAGCGAGACGAAATTCTCAAGGGCTACCCTTCGCTGGCCAACGAGGACATTGACGCAGCGATTGCGTATGCGGCGGAATTGACTCGGGAACGCTTCGTCCCGCTCACTCCGGGGGCGGCGTAAATGCAGTTCAAGATCGACGAGAACCTCCCGGTGGAAGCAGCGGAAGCGCTGAGGCAGGCGGCCCATGATGCGCTGACGATCCACGATCAACAGATGGTGGGACAGCCTGATCCACGAGTGGCTTCCGTCTGCCAGTCGGAACAACGAGTTTTATTGACGCTTGATCTGGACTTCTCGGACATCCGTACCTATTCGCCTGCCGACTACTTCGGAATCATCGTGTTGCGGCCCCGGTCACAAGCGAAACCCGCTGTTCTCTCGTTGATCGGTCAAATCATTCCGCTGCTCGATTCGGAGCCGCTCGTTGGCAATTTGTGGATCGTTCAGGACACCGGCTTGCGGATTCGAGAGGGATAGGGTCGTCAATGGCGAAGAAGAAATCGAAGACGGTTGAGCCGCCGCCGATGAGATTCGACGAAAAACTCGCTTTGAATCAGTGGATGCTGGCGCTGTTCAAGGTAAGCAGGTTCGACAAGCTGGCCGGGAATCTGAAGGCGCTGGACCTGGAAGGACTGGATGAGAATAGAGCGTACTGAAATCTGGCGTTGACGACGTGCGCACCCCTGCCCCTGGGCAATAGCCAGCACGCGAAAACAGGTCCGAACGCTTTAGGTCTAGATGGATCTGTTTTTCGCACCCTTGTCGGGTTGGGTAGCTGAGTGGGGGTGGCGGAGGGGGGATCTCAAACACCTTAGCAAGGGTACGGATGTCGCCCTTTCGGGGATGTTAAGGGGTGGAAAGTCCCCTTCGGAGCCGTCGCGGCGCCATCTTTTGGCATGGCCAAATTGTGGCGATCGGATAAACTAGGAGGCATCGGGCCATTGAGGATGTATTGCCAATTCCCCTAGGACAAGATGCCGCACCCCGCGGCTGATGGAAGCTCACCATGAACACTTACAGTCTCGATTACATCGATGACCTGTACGTTCAGTATGTTCGCGACCCTTCGAGCGTATCGGAGGTCTGGAGAAAGTACTTCGAAGAGTTTTCTCTCGTCTCGCAGAACTCAGCCGAACCGCTGACGGCGGACACCAGCGAAGGGGCCGACTCCAAGGACTGGAACAGCCACCCTTCGGCTCGCGAAGCAATGTGGCTGGCGAAGATGCAGGAGCGAGTCGACCAGATGGTGCGTGAGTACCGCGTGCGCGGGCATCTGATCGCGCAACTGGATCCCCTGGGAATCGCCAGGCAGCGTCCCCCGGAACTCGATCCCCAGTCGCATGGTTTCACTCAGGAAGATCTCGATCGCCCCTTCACCTGCAATTCGCTTCAGTATGTCAATTCCAGGACTCTGGGAGACATCCTGAACAAGCTGCGCAACACCTACTGCCGCAGCATCGGCGCCCAGTTCACTCACATCGACAATCGCAACATCCGGGACTGGCTGCAGGCGCGGATGGAGAGCGTGGAGAATCGACTGGAACTGTCGCGCGATGTCCAGGTGCGGATCTACACGCGTTTGGCAGATGCCGCCATCTTCGAAGAATTTGTTCGCAAGAAGTTTGTTGGGGCGAAGACCTTCTCGCTAGAAGGTGCTGAGAGTTTAATTCCGCTTCTGGACTTGGCTTTGGAGAAGGCGGGGCAGCAGAATGTTCAGGGTGTCGTCATGGCGATGGCACACCGAGGCAGGATGAATGTGCTGGCCAACATCATGCAGAAGCGGGCGCAGAGCATCTTCTGGGCCTACAACGATCCCAAGCCCGAACTGCATCGCGGTGGCGGCGACGTGAAATATCACATGGGCTATAGCAGCGACTGGACAACCAGCAACGGCAAGAAAGTCCATATCTCGCTTTGCTTCAACCCCAGCCATCTGGAGTTCGTCAACACCGTGGCCTTGGGGCGTTGCCGAGCCAAACAGGACCGTGAGAAAGACCTGCAACGGCAACAGCAGTTGACCATTCTGATCCACGGCGATGCCGCATTTGCCGGCGAAGGTGTCGTTCAAGAGACGCTGAATCTCAGCCAGCTGCGGGGCTACCACACCGGCGGCACGCTGCATGTGATCATCAACAACCAGATTGGATTCACCACCGAAGCCGAAGAAGGTCGGTCCAGTATCTACGCGACAGATGTCGCAAAAATGCTGCAGATTCCGATCTTTCACGTCAACGGCGAGGACCCAGAGGCGGTGGCGCAGGTGGTCGATCTGGCGATGGACTTCCGCCATGAGTTCAAGCGAGACGTCGTGATCGACATGTACGCCTACCGCAAGCTGGGGCACAACGAAGGGGACGAACCGCGTTTCACGCAGCCGCTGATGTATGCGGCGATCGACCAGCGAAAGAGCGTCCGCGAGAGCTACTTGGAGCGACTGCTGGAGATGGGTGGCATGTCCCGGCAGGAAGCCGATGCGATCGGGGAAGCCCGCACCAACAAACTCTCCAAGGAATTCGACCTAGCCAAGTCGGAGGAATATGTTTCGGACTTGCAGACCCTGGGTGGTTGCTGGCAAGGGTATTACGGAGGCACGGAGCCAATAGGAGCTTTGGCCGATACCAACATCACGCCACAGCAGCTAAAGGACCAGCTACTGAAGCTCTGCGAGATCCCTTCCACCTTCCATCTCCACAAAAAGTTGCTGCGGCTGTACGAGCTGCGAAAGGAGATGGCCGAGGGAACCAAGCCGCTGGATTGGGCAGCTGGCGAGGCGCTTGCATTTTCTTCTCTCCTTCTGGAAGGCCATCCGGTTCGATTGTCCGGGCAGGACTGCGAACGCGGGACCTTCTCGCATCGGCATGCCGTCCTGCACGACACCGAAGACAATTCCGAATACATGCCCCAGGCCAATCTCAGTCCCAACCAGGCGCGGATCGAGATCATCAACAGCCCGCTCTCCGAGGCGGGAGTGCTTGGCTTCGAATATGGCTACAGCCTCGACTGCCCAGAAGGCTTGGTCGCTTGGGAAGCCCAGTTCGGGGACTTCTGGAATGTCGCCCAGGTCATCGTCGATCAGTTCATCGTCAGCGCGGAAGACAAGTGGGGTCGGTTGAGCCGATTGGTGATGATGCTGCCGCATGGTTTTGAGGGACAGGGTCCCGAGCATTGCAGCGCGCGGCTGGAGCGGATGCTGCAGGCAACGGCCGAACACAATATTCAAGTCTGCCAGCCCTCCACCCCTTCGCAGATGTTCCATCTGCTGCGCCGGCAGGTGCTGAGTCCCTGGAGCAAGCCGCTGGTGGTGCTGACACCCAAAAGCCTGCTTCGGCATCCGCTGTGCGTATCGGCTGCCAAGGAATTCACCGAAGGTTCGTTCCAGAAAATCCTGATGGAAGATTTGGCAACCGGAGTCGCGATCGACCGGGTGATTCTTTGCACCGGGAAAGCTTATTACGAACTGGCGGAAGAGCGGCAGAAACGCGGCGTGAAAAATGTGGCGATCGTTCGCATCGAGCAGCTTTATCCACTTTCCAGCGAAGAACTGCTGGCTGCCCTGGTCCCCTTCGCCAAGGGAACCGACCTGGTTTGGTTCCAGGAAGAACCAGCCAACATGGGGTCGTGGACCCACATCAAGATGCGGTTTGGCGATGCCTTGCAGAGTCGCTTCCCGCTGCGGCTGATCTGCCGTCCAGAGTCGGCCAGCCCGTCGACCGGGTCTTTGGCGACTCACAAATTGGAACAGCGGGAAATCCTCGACGCCGCCTTCGAAGCGGTCTAGTCGGGGAAATCCGATTGGAATCGCCTACCGGGATGCATCCGATGAAGACCCTGATGCCTCCTGGATTACCGACGCCGGAGGTTGCCAGCCGGGGGGAACTTGAGGAGCTTAGCGATTAGGGCGTCTGGAGAAACTTCCCTCGCCTCGCTATCCTGAATTCGTTGCAGGCCCGGCCAGCGGGCGGGCCGATAACCACCACCAATCGGGAGTCCACCCGCGTGACCCAGGGCCTCCCTTCCATTTCCACCGGAACCACGAATCGTCATGGCTCAGCTTGTTGTTCCTTCGGTCGGCGAAAGTATCCAGGAAGTCCAGATCAGCAACTGGCTGAAGAAGGAAGGAGACTGGGTTCAGGCTGGCGAAGAAGTGGTGGAACTGGAAACCGAGAAAGCCACCGTTCAAGTTCCCTCCCCAGTGGCCGGTGTGCTCACCAAGATCCTGAAGCCCAAAGAGCAATTCGCCACGGTAGGTGAGGCGATTGCCGAGATCGATCCGTCCGCCAAACCTGCTGCCACCGCCACTCCCGCTCCCGCTGCTCCCTCCTCAGCGACAGGCAGTCAAGCCTCCAAGCCAGCGGCAACTGGGCATGTCATGCCGGCGGCGCAGAAAATGATGGAAGAAAAAGGACTCCGTCCCGACCAAGTGATCGGAAGTGGGCCTGGCGGCCGAGTTCTCAAAGAAGATGTGCAGCGAACCGTTCCTGCGGCACCTGTCGCCAGCACGCCAGCACAGGGTACCTTGGTCGCTTCGGCTCCCTCCAGCAAGCAAACATTGGAATCCCCCGCCGCTCTCCCCGTAGCCGCCAGTGGCCAGCGGGCTGAAGAGGTCAAGCCGATGAGCATGATTCGGCGCACCATCGCTCAACGCTTGGTTCAGGCCCAGCATCAGGCCGCTCTGCTGACGACGTTCAACGAAGTCGACATGCAACCGGTCATGCAGCTGCGGAACAAGTATCGCGACGCGTTTCAAGAGAAGCATGGGGTCAAGCTGGGCTTCATGTCGTTCTTCGCCAAAGCCGCCTGCGAAGCGCTGCGTCGTTTCCCTGCGGTCAATGCGGAAATTCGGGGCAACAACATCGTCTACCGCAATTACGCCGATATTGGGATCACCATCGGCGGTGGCAAGGGACTGGTTGTTCCCGTTTTGCGGAATGTCGAACTGATGTCGTTTGCCTCCATCGAACGGACGATTGGCGAATTTGCCAAGAAGGCGATGGAAAACAAACTGATGCCGGAAGATCTCGAAGGCGGGACCTTCACCATCAGCAACGGTGGCATCTACGGTTCACTTCTTTCCACCCCGATCGTCAATCCACCGCAAAGCGCCATCCTGGGGCTCCATTCGATCCAGGATCGCCCCGTCGCCGTTCAGGGCGAAGTGGTCGTGCGGCCGATGATGTATCTCGCCCTGACCTACGATCACCGGATCATCGATGGGAGGGAGGCGGTGACGTTTCTCCGAACCATCAAAGAAGTGATCGAAGATCCCACCCGGCTTTTCCTGGAAGTCTAGTCGACCCCATGTCGAGGGTCCGACGCACCATCGCCAGCTGCCGGATGCAAGGCTTGCTGTGGATCTAACCCTCCCTGTGGGATGCAAGGCGTGCGATCACCTCACCCTCCCCGTGGGAGGGTCGCGAGGAACGAGCGGGGAGGGTCTTATTCTTCTGCTCCAGCTCACTGCAGAACATGCCGACTCAAACTAGCAATCATCAAAGCCCTCCCCACTTCGTCGTTCCTCCTCAGCGACCCTCCCTGAGGGAGGGTAAAAAACCAACCTCACCCTCCACGTGGGAGGGTCGCGAGGAACGAGCGGGGAGGGTCTTATTCTTCTGCTCCAACCGCATGCGGCTGCCGATTCTTCCAGCAGAGGAATGTCGGAAACTAGGCTCCCTGTGTGTCACGGCGAACTTTCTTTCAAGTTTGCCCCAGGGGCTCGCGTCTTGAATCAAATTGAGCGAGGTGGATCGAGCGTTCCACGGCGAATCGTCGGAAATTTTTTCGTGCTGGACCAGACGTGTCCCGCTTGGCGCCGAAAGATAAGTTGCAGATGGCGCACGGGTGGCCGGTCGCCAGTCTCCTGGATGGTTGAAATCCAATCAGCCGTCGGCGGGCCAATCTTCCAGAAAGCAGATCCAGTGGCCAAGTACTATCTCCAGAGCGGTGCGTTTCAGGGCGTGGTGGATCGTCCTTCCATCGAACAGGCTGCGGCTTGGTGTGTCGATCGCGCTCTGGAATCGATTCAATTCGTCTACAACGAACAGGGGTGGACGGCAAATC
>JBJSWM010000090.1:0-6067 GCA_046085865.1 Pirellulaceae bacterium | reverse complement strand
CCCTTTCCGCGATGTTCGGCAGCAGGGAGAATCGGGGATCTATTGCACTGCATGGTTTAGGATGCTGGTTTCCGTGAAAAGTTTTTCATGGTGGTTGGCTCACCAAGCGTAGGGTCTTTTCGAACCTTTGCATGAGGTCACTTCATGTTTTCCATCCAACAGCTGTTCAGCAAGGATGCGCGTTTCTTTGATATGTTGGAGCAAAGCGCTCAGGAGGCGCGAGCTTCGGCGCAGTTGCTGATCGAGTTACTGAAGGATCGCAAAACGGCTCGGCCTCTCGATCAATTTGCACTGGCACGAAGCAAGGATCGCCGTATCACCGAACAAATCCGCGAAGAGTTGGTCAGCACCTTTGTGACGGGGATGGAACGCGAGGATATCGACTCTCTGGCTCACGCCCTCTACCGGATCCCCAAAACGATTGAGAAGTTTGCGGAGCGATTCAACCTCGCGCCGCAGCGACTGGAGGGGGTCGACTTCGGGCAGCAAATGGAATTGATCGATCGCGCGACGGCGACGATCTGCGAGATGGTCGGGCACCTCCGAAAGATGCCGCCTCTAGAGACGATGAAGGCGCTACTGGATCGTCTTCAAGCGATCGAAAGCGAAGCCGACGCGGTGATCATCCGCCTTCTGGGAGAGGTCTACAGCGGAAAGTACGAACCGATTCAGGCGATGCTGGTGCGGGATCTTTATGACCTCCTGGAAAAAGTGATTGATCGCTGCCGCGATGTTGGCAATGTTGTTTCCTACATCGCCATGAAGAACGCTTGATTTGGGCGTTGCTTTCTTTTCGTCTCCTTTCGGGCCATCCTCCCATGACGCTCATTCTTTGCGTGATACTTGTCGCCCTGGTGTTTGAATACATCAACGGGTTTCACGACACCGCCAATTCGATCGCCACCGTGGTCGCCACCAAAGTGCTCAGTCCACGCCAGGCCGTTGCGCTGGCGGCATTCACCAACCTGATCGGCGCTCTCTGGGGAACGGCCGTGGCGAAGACGATCGCATCGGGGTTGGTTGATACGAAGGTGGTGACTCAGGAAGTGTTGCTTTGTGCGCTGCTAGGTGGCATCGTATGGAACCTAGTGACTTGGTACTGGGGATTGCCTTCCAGCTCCAGCCACGCCCTGATCGGCGGCTTGGTCGGGGCTTCGGTGGCGATGGCCAATAGCTGGACCGTGGTGATCTGGTCGCAACCGGACGCAGAGCACTGGTATAAGGGGAAGGGATTGCTTTGGAAGGTGTTGGTGCCGATGTTCACCTCCCCAGCCCTCGGATTTTTCATTGGCTTCCTATTGATGGGGATCCTCTATTTTCTGCTCCGAAACTGGAAGCCCCGTTGGGTATCATCGGTTTTTGGGCGAGCGCAAATGGTTAGTGCCGGCGCGATGGGATTCATGCATGGAACCAATGACGCTCAAAAGACGATGGGCATTATCGCTCTGGCATTGTTGGCTGGCACCACGGATGGTCAATTCGAAGGGCTGCCCCAATGGCTGAATTTCCTCCGTGTCGAAGTACCCGAAGGGAAGAAAGATTTTGAGATTGCGATGTGGATCAAGATCCTTTGCGCGGTGGTGATGGCGGCCGGTACGGCAGCAGGCGGATGGAGGATTATCCGCACGCTTGGGCACAAGATGGTGCGACTACAGCCGGTGCATGGCTTTGCTGCAGAAACCAGTTCTGCATTCGTCATTGGCCTCGCTTCGTGGCTCGGCATCCCAGTCTCCACCACCCACAACATCTCCTCGGCCATCATGGGTGTGGGGTCGGCCAAGCGATTCAATGCGCTCAAGTGGACCGTCGTCGAGCGGATGGCGTGGGCTTGGATTTTGACGATTCCGGTGTCGGGTGGGATCGCTTACCTGTTGGTCAAGCTGCTTTCGGCGATCGGGGTGATTCCCCCTGCGGTCGCTTCATGACAACAGAGCTTCCACCACCTCGCCATCGACATTGGTAAGCCGTCGTTGGATGCCGTTGTGGTAGTAGGTCAATTTCCGGTGATCGATTCCCAAGAGGTGCAGCACGGTGGCATGGTAGTCCGGCCACGTCACTGGATGTTCGATTGCCTTCCACCCCAATTCGTCGGTCGCTCCAAACGCACTGCCTCCTTTCACCCCCGCACCTGCCATCCACGCAGTGAACCCCTCCGGGTTGTGGTCTCGCCCCAGCCCTTTGACTCCCGCAGGGGCGTTGGCAAATGGGGTCCTCCCAAACTCGGTGGTCCATAGAACCAGGGTTTGATCGAGCAGGCCGGAGCGGGCAAGATCCTCTAGGAGGGCGGCGACGGGTTGATCGATTCGGAGGGCTTCGACGGCGTGGTCGGTTCGGCAATCTTCATGGCTGTCCCACCCGTGGCGAGGCGAACCGCCGAAGCAGCCGCCAGAAAAGATTTGGACAAATCGAACACCTCGCTGGATCAAACGTCGCGCGAGTAGGCAGCGACGCGCGGCATCGGCCGTCTCTGGCCGGTCGAATCCATAAAGCTGCTGCGTCTCCTTGGTCTCATCGGTGAAATCGAGAGCCTCCGGGATAGAGACTTGCATGCGTGCGGCCAAGCGATAGGCATCGATGCGGGCGTCCAGTGCATCCTGGTCGGTGCGCCCCGATGCATGGTTTCGATTCCACGTTTCCAGCAGCGCCAACGCTTCATTCTGGGATTCTTCCGCAAGCGGAGAGCGGCCGAAGAGATTGGGGATGGGCGGGTCGGAGGTGCGAAGCAGCGAGCCTTGGTGTTTGGCTGGCAGAAATCCTTGACTCCAATTGAGCGCCCCGCCGCTGGGGAGACTTCGGTTGTCGGGCAGGACGACAAAGGTAGGAAGGGAATCGTTTTCTGATCCTAGTCCGAAGGAGAGCCAGCTACCGAGTGATGGGAAGCCATTGGCCTGAAATCCGGACAGCTGTTGGAAGGTGGCCGGTGTGTGATTGGCTGTGTCCGCCTTCATCGAATGGATCATCGCCAAACGATCCACTTGCTTTGCCAAATGCGGGAACAGATCGGAAACCCAGAGACCGCTGTTCCCATGCTGCCGAAACGCCCAGTGGCTCTTGGCAAGCAAACCGGCACTTCCGAAAAAAGTATCGGGCTTTTCCAAACCGCCCAGCGCCTGCCCGTCCCGCTTCTCGAGTTCCGGTTTGTAGTCGAACGAATCGATCTGGCTGTATCCGCCGACTAGGCAGATATGGATCACCTGTTTGGCTTTGGCAGCAGGCGAGGAGGTGGCACGCGGATCGAGGTTGGATGCTTGGAGCGGTTGATCGCGATGGAGCAGCGTCCAGAGCGCGGTCGACGCCAAGCCACCTCCGGCGAACCGGAGGAAATCATGACGATTCCAAATCGCGTCCTTGTGGCCACTAGGCGTTTTTTTATCCATCAATCCACCGTGATCCATTCATTCGTGTTGAAAAGTAGACGACAGACAACGGCCAAGCCGTGTCGGATCTTTAGATCGATCGCCTGTTGAAGCTCCCTGTCGGTAGGATCTCGCAATAAAATCTGCCGCCAGAGCAGCCGGATCTGTTCGCGTTGGTCGATGGCTTCCTGTTCGATTCTTTCCGCCAGCCGCTGGGACGCCACTTCCACCAACGGCTCATTCCACATCGCCAGCGCCTGAGCGGCAGTGGTGGTGCGAGTTCGCGTTGCGATGCTAGCCGAGGGATCAGGGCAGTCGAAGGAATCGAGCAGCCCGCTGCGATCGCCTCGGACACGCCATCGGTAGATGGTTCGCCGAGTTTGCGACGGTTCCCAATCCTTATCGAAACGGTAGTAGTGTGCGGCACCGATGACGTCGATCGCCACATCGCGATACGGTGGACCGTAGGGGGTTGGATCGAGCAGCCCGCTGGAAGCGAGGAGGCTATCTCGCAACTGTTCGGCATCCAGCCGTTGCGGGTCTCGCCGACTCAACCAGCGATTGTCTCGGTCAGACTCCATGGAATTGGGATCCCGAGCTTGGTTGGCCTGGCGATAGGCTTTCGATGTCACCAGTAGGCGATGCAACTGCTTGAGAGAATAATTTCGCTCACGAAACCAGCAGGCGAGGAAATCGATCAATTCGGGGTGCGAGGGGAGTCCGCCTTGAAAGCCAAGATCATTCGGATGGCGAGTGAGTGCCTGACCGAAGTGATGCTGCCAGACGCGATTGACGATGGCCCGGTGGAATAGTGGGTTGTCTGACTGGGTAATCCATTGAGCGAATTGAAATCGGATAAGAGCTTCGTCGGAGAAAGCTTGCGTGCTTTGAGGCTTCGAGTTGGTGAAATCGCCATTTTGGGAGATCAACTGGATTGGTCCAGGCTTGACTTCATGGAGCGGTTGTAGCACATCGCCGCGACGGAGGAGGCGAATCGGAGGTCCGAGCCGGGGGACATGACTGAACACCTCCACCCCCTTCAAAGTTTGCTCTATCCTTTCGATTTCTATTCTCAACTGAGTCCACTTTGGGTCGGCCGACTCCGGGATAGCGGCTGGAGTGCCTGCGTAGATCTGCACGGCCCATGCGTTCGGTTGGTACTGGATTGCATGCAGTGCATGGATCCCCTGTTGATTCCATCCAGGGATACTTGCGTTGAAATAGATCGGCAATTGGGTGGACGCCTGCGTGCCGGAGTGCTGGGTGGGCTGCAAGCCATCGAACGACTCCTCGTACACCAGTTTTCCGCTATCTGAAACGATGCGAAGATGGTCGATGGCCGCTGCGAATCGATCGTTGGCGGTGGCGGGGCCAAGCCATAGCGTCGCATTGCCAGATCCGTTGCCCCAGTAGTCGATCGAGTGCGTCTGGAAATCCTGGGCTTGTCCTGCAGCGAGCCAGGAGGTTGTGGCAAGCAGGTGTTCGGCAAGCGGATTTTTTTGGGAGTCCATGAGTCGCAGCCAGAGCGAGTCGTTTTCCTGAGATGCTTGATTGGGGTTCTCCCAAACGGTGGGAGAGGTTCGGATCTCCAGTCGATAGCGGTCGCCTGGGCGGTTGGCGGTGGCGGGTAAGGTAGTCCACAGGGCGTTGCTGGATTGGAGCAGTGAAGGGAGGCCGAGCTGTTCGGCTCGCTTCACCTGCTGATGTCGTAGCGCAGCGAGTTGGCGATGTGGGGCAGCTGGATCCTGATCGCGCGAGACCGAGGCAACGCCGTGGCCAACACTGGAGAAGTTGGCGATCCATCGGTAGTAATCTTCGGCTGGGATTGGATCGAACTTGTGGTCATGGCACCGGGCGCAGTGGATCGTCAATCCAAGAAGCGACTGACCAGCAACCGACGCAATTTCTTCTAGCTCCTGCTGCCGCACCGTCTCCTTCATCGCGTCGCTGATTCCAAGAACCGTGTTGTGCGGCCCGGCCACCCAGAACCCCAATGCTGCAGCGGCTTCGTAGCCGTCTTGGGTCAAACTATCGGCGGCCAATTGCATCTGAACGAATGCGTTGTATGGTGTGTCGCGGTTGAGCGAACGGATGACCCAGTCGCGATAGTGCCATGCATGATCGCGTGGCTGGTTGTATTCGAACCCATGGCTTTCACCAAAGCGGACGATATCCAGCCAATGCTGGGCCCAGCGTTCGCCGTAGTGGGGCGATGCGAGGCACTGATCGACCAGCTCCAGCCATGCCTTCTCACTGGGATCGCGTTCGAACGCCTGAATCACATCGAAAGATGGGGGCAAGCCGGTTAGGTCGTAGAAGAGTCGTCGAACCAGAGTTCGGGGTGATGCCGATTCGGCCTGCTGCCAACCTCTCATTTGAAGTGCTCGGTCAATCCAGAAGTCGACCGGGTGTTGTTTGGGATCAAGCGTCAGCAGATCGGACGAATGTTTGGGAAGTGGCTGGAAGGACCACCAGTCGGCACCAGCCCTTCGATCGGTGGTGAAAGCGTAGCGGTCGAGAGCGTCATTGGGATAAGGAGCCCCCGCCATCAGCCATTGGCGGATGACCTCTTTCTCGTCGGACGAAAGGGGATCCTCAGGCGGCATCTGGTCAGACTCGATTTGCATCCAAAGGCGACTAGCGATCGGGGATGCTGGATCGATTGCCGAGCCAGATTCGCCACCTCGCAAGGCAGAGGCGTGGGAGGAGAG
>JBJSWM010000089.1:0-2624 GCA_046085865.1 Pirellulaceae bacterium | reverse complement strand
AGACGTAGATCGGATCGACGCTGACCAGCGTCGTCAGAAGGGTCTGATCGGCTTGGATCAAGTTGCCAGGGGTCACAAGGGCGCGGCTGGCGACCCCGGTGATCGGTGCCTTCACCGATGTGTAACGCAGCTTCAACTCGGCATCGGCCAACGTCGCCTTGGCGGAATCGACGCCGGCTTCGGAGGAAAGCTTATTGGCCATCGCCTCTTCGTAATCCTGCTGCGCGACCGCGTTGGACTTCAGCAAGTCTTCCAGACGCTGGACCTCGACCGAGATCTGCTCCGACTGCGCCGTGACGCGCCGAATCTCCGCCTGAGCCTTCTGCACGGCGATCTCAAAGGGTTCCGGATCGACCAGGAACATCGGGGTGTCCTGAGCGATTTCGGCACCGTCCTGGAAGAGCAGTTCCTTTAGATAGCCAGGAACCCGGGAGCGTACTTCGATTGTCTGCTTGGCTTCCGTGCGGCCAGTGTAGTTGGCGTAGTCGGTATGTTCGATCAGCGACGGCTGCGCCACACCGACGCGAGGTGGCTCTTTGTCTGCCACCGGCAACGCGACCGGTGAGCAACCGAGAGCGGAGAGAAATAGAAACAGAAGCAGAAATAGGATGGATCCGCGGGACATAGGCTCCCCCTTACTGGGCCATGCTAAGGATGAAGTGAGACGCCAAGCAAAACCTTTCGCTGGCCTCCGGAATTCATGAGGCTACCACGATAGGGTGCGGAATCAAGGTAGGGGAGTCACCGGCCGCACTTGCACCAACCATCACAAAGAGGTCAGCCGGCAATTCCGTGGTTCGTATCCGTCCAGCCGACCGGAGTAAGCAACATGGAGTCGTAGGTACGGCGCTAAGAACACAAGGCGTGCGATGGATCTCAGCCTCTCCTTGGTAGGGTGAATGGGTGCTGCAGCCACCGGCATTTTCCTGAATCGCGGCAGTGCCTCAAAAAAGGTACCTGACACCTTTTTAGAAAAAATGCGAATCTTGACGGAAATAGGTCCTGATTGCTTTGAAAAATACGATTCGGTTATTTGACGACGCCTGAATTTTACTTGTGGATCGACAGCAGAGATCACCCGGAGTCTTAAGAACCATGAACCGATTCCCTGTCTCACGCCAGATTTTTGTTGCAAGCTATCTTCTCCTAATTGCCCTGCTTCCAGCCCAAAAAACAATGGCGGCGATCTATTCCTATGACTTCTTTTATGGTCAGAGCGTCACGGGGCAACCCATCGTGGATAGCTTTTATGCCAATCTCAGCGACAATGGCAATGCAATCGGCTTTGTGTCGCTACCCGGCCAACCGCAACTGACGTCCATCTACCATCCAACCACGGGCCATTCCCTGTTGGGCGTAGCAGAGTCCAGCTTCTGGGCCGTTTACAATTCCTATCAAATCAATGACTCCGGCTCGGTAGCTTGGACGGGATACGACCCCAACTTCAATCCAGTCCCGTTTCTCTACAGCGGCGGTACCCTTACCAACCCATATCTTGGCGATGGCGCCTATTACTTTCAGGACATCAACAATAACGATCAGGTTCTCGGGTTGTACGTTGAGACGGGTGTATCTGGGATGTTCGTCTATGAACATTCGCTGTCAACCAAGATCCCAGACCCGATTGGCTTCTTCCGGAATCCGATGTCGATGAGTGACGACGGAACGATTCTCTTCAGTTCCTTCGATGCCGACTTCAACTTCCTTGGATTCTGGCTGCATCAAGTGGGAACCAACGACTTCACTCTGCTGCAAATGAATCCGGCCGTGGGTGGTTACTCGTTCTACGATGCACGAATGGAGATCGCTTCCAATGGTTTGGTCTCCGCGGTCGTCGATGGCTATGACGTAGATTTTAACTTGGTCGAAAAGAAGTTATTGTTTTTTGCAGCGGACGGCACGATACGGGAGAGTATCGGGGTCCCGATGGATCTGTATTCCGTGCGGCCTAATGGAAACGGGGAAGCAATCGCCGCCAATCAGGATGGGCGCATTGTGAAATGGAACGGTTCCACCTGGACTCCTGTCCAGAACAAACGCCTCCCATCCGGCGTGACGTTGACACCATTTGATTACAACATCCGCGGCGATATCATTGGTTTGGCCAATGGATTTCCTGGCGCCCCGGACTTCCAATCGGTGGCTTTCTACGCGACATCGGTCCCCGAGCCAGGATCGGTTCTGACGCTCAGCGGTCTCCTGTTAGGCTTCGGCCTACGTAACGCTCGAAACCGATGCAAAAATCAAACAGATGGCCGTTGAACGGCCTTCGCCTCATCGGTCCAATCTTGCCCCGATGGCTTGGCGGGAACTACTGGCGGACAGAAGGCTTTCCTTGTCCCAGCCAAAGGAATTCGCTGGTATTCAGAAGAACTCGTGCCACAGTGGCCAGGCGTTGGGATCGCGCAACCGCCTCACAGCGGTCCAGCTCGACGGCAGTTGGCTCTCTGGAAAGAATCTGTCGGTACAGCCAGCGGACCTGCTGGTCATCGGCCCCTGGATTCGATTCGTTGGCTCGCGCTGCCAACTGTTCGGAGGTCCATTCCACCAGTGGGTTGTTCAAGAGAGCTAGGGCCTGGAGCGGCGTCGAAGAACTGGCTCTCTTGGGTGACGTGATCGCACAG
>JBJSWM010000088.1:0-943 GCA_046085865.1 Pirellulaceae bacterium | reverse complement strand
GCAAAAGACGCGCATTCGTACTTCGCAAGCTGACGTTCTCCTCGGCATTCACGGATTTTGGTTCCGGAAACAGTCTTGATGGGGGGCTTGCAGTCCGAGGCGGTAGATTACGATAATGTTATCTTCGGGCGTGACAGAAGTTGGCGGACTCCACGAGCGTTTTCGCTGGCAGCCCGGGAAATCCATTATCGATACGTAGTCGTGTGGGGGATGTCGAGCATGTCGATCGAGGAAGTGAACGGGAATTCAGATTTTCCGGTCTGGACCTTTTTGTCGAATCATGGCCACGTTCTCTTCTGCATTTACCGAGAAGAAAAGATTCGTCTTCGAGAGATCGCCAGTCTGGTGGGGATCACGGAGCGGATGGTTCAGAAGATCGTGACCGACTTGGCGGCGGCCGGCTACGTGAAGGTGGAAAAGGAAGGCCGTTGCAACCACTACTACGTCAATCCGGCTCACCGGATGCGTCATCCTCTGTTTCGTAGCAAGAGCGTCGGGCAGATGCTGGAGGCGCTCAATTCGAAGGAAGTTTCTTCTCCGACGGTGATTCCTGATTAGATCGGTTGGTTGGACGACTTGTCACCTCGGGAGCCCAATCGTTGGTGATGTTGGCGAACCGGATTTGCGGAGCCAACTGGTGCCGCGCGGCATCGTTTTGCTATTTCCTCCCTGGCTTGGTTTCTTGATGGCCGGGGAGTGTTCAGAGCGATGAGGATGGCGACGGGTCGCTACCGGTCAGGCGTTTGGCGAAGGTGTCGACCCAGTGGAGTTCTGGGGCGCGGCAACGGGTGACCCAAAGTTGTTGCTGCTGCACCCAGTAGATCGCATCTTGTTTTGCCCAGAGGCCCAGTGCGATCGCATCGGGAAGCGTCAGATCGCAGGCCCAGCTTGGTTCGAAGTGGCTGGTGGTTGGACTGTAGCCGACAATCCGTACGTGCCAGAC
>JBJSWM010000087.1:0-849 GCA_046085865.1 Pirellulaceae bacterium | reverse complement strand
GGCGGCACAACCACTTGATGGACTTTATCGACATGCTCGCGATCAATGGCTTCGCGCTGCCCAGTCGATTCCACTGAACATAGCAATGGGTAACGGTAGACGTAGCCTCAAAGATCTTGCTCGATTTCTTGACATTGCAAGCGGTTCGGCCCTGGAGTGTGCCGCGATTCAGGACGTATTGGTGACGACCAAAGGCAGCAAGGTTCAGGATGATGCTTCGATGAAAGCGATGCTGCACCGGATCGTGAAGATGCTGACTCGGATGGCGATGAAATTCGATGGTGTGGCGAGCCGAACGGAGCGTATGATGCTGCGATCGATTACGATAAGGAGCATCGCTGCGCTGAGCACGAGCACGAATCTCAGACCAAAGAAACACCAGAACTATGGGATACAATGGAGCGGCGGTAGTGAGCTTTTTCGCGAGATCTTTGGCACCTCCCGCCGCTCGCTGAACCCGGTCGTTCTGCCCTGTTGGATCGCACATGAAACTGCACCGAATTGATTCTGAGCCATCGCAAATGGTTCGCGACGCTCTTGGCTTTCGCCTAAAACGATGAGGAAGCGGTGTTGTTGCTAATGATGGTGGCGGATCGGGACGAGGATGTGCAAGTTCGTGTCGCTGCTGGCAACGCGGCCTTGCGGGCGGCTGCTTTCAGGGCCGGTGTCGAAAAGAGCCCAGACCGCGTTACTTCTCAGTCCCCTGACGGGAAGGAAGTAATCGTGGGCACAACGCACTGGATCTGCCCGAAGTGTAGCGGTATGTCGTCCAGCCAAGGATCCCTGTGCTACAACGGCAGAACCAAGACAGAAGCGGAAGAGGTTTCCCACTTCCCCGATCGTCAGGGG
>JBJSWM010000086.1:0-3018 GCA_046085865.1 Pirellulaceae bacterium | reverse complement strand
CATCGTCTGAATCTCTTCGATCGATTGACTGTAATGCCCAGGATTCTGCTCCAACACCCCCAACCTTCCCACTACCTGTCCCAGCAATTGCCGGAGCGTTTCCCGATGGGGTGCAAGTGGATGGGTGGTGGATGGGTTTAGCCGCACCTGTTGATTGGCCACCTCGATCAACGCGACCGTCTGTGCTGGCTCGAAAAGTGAGCTTCTCAGAAGGTCAAAAAAAGTCGATGCAGGCCAAGGGACGGCAGCCATCAGAGGCTGCAGTCCGATCGCGGCGACGCGTGAAGACTGGCAGGGTGATTCCTTCAGTTCGCGAGCCAGCCAAGAGATCGCTTGGATGTCTCGGCGAGCGGCGACGAGGTGAAGCATCTGTCCTTCCAGCTGCTCCCATCGGGCTAGCTGCGCCCATCGTCGCAAGCCGCTCCACAACCCCAGCCAGTTCCCAATTTCCTTGCACTCTTCAGACGCAGTTGACGATGTAGCAAACGCAAGTCCCGACCACTCAACCAGCCTTTTCAGCCAGCCTGGCGGTGTGGCGGGATGCTCGACCCGCGAAGCTTCCCTCAGAAGAAACTCACCCCAGGATGGCTCCCTCTGCGCCCACCACTGCGCCATCCCCAGCAAACTCCACTGGGGAATCGCTGGTGGGTGGAGCGTAGGTGGGATCGAAGGCGCATCGTTATTCTGGAAACCTTTTGTTGCCTCGTGGATGGAAGTGGCATGGTCCAGAAAGGCGATGCAATCGGCTACCCAACGCTCTTTTTGTGGCATCGATCGACTCCAGGATCTGCGGGCAAGAGCGATTGGAAACGATTGACCGGCGGGTCGCAAGCGTCTATGCTCGAAGTAATTGTTACGTCGAATGATTCCCTGCACAGATGCAGACGATCTGCATCGCCGCGGAAAACTATTGCCCTTCCCCCTGTCCGCCTTGTCGGGGACTTCCCAATGGGTGGCTCTGTGGCGATGGACTTGGGGATCGTCGAGCTGGCACGGACGCGTCTCTTGGGCCCTGCCTTCCATTAGTCCGCCGTGCGCGGATCGCTCAAAGAGGCAGGAGGGGCCCCGGTAGTTTTTATGGAATCCAACGCTCCCGAATCGTTTGACCAGATGCACCTCAGCCGGATCATGCTGTCGGCTCTGGCCAAGGCGGGCTACGAAAAACCCAGCCCCATCCAGGCGGCGCTGATCCCCAAAGCACTGGAAGGCTACGACGTCATCGGCCAGGCGCGGACCGGGACGGGAAAGACCGCTTCCTTCGCCATTCCGATCTTGGAACAACTGGACCCGCTAAGTCAACAGACACTCCCTCAGGCACTGGTGCTGGTACCCACCCGAGAACTGGCAACGCAGGTGCACGGGGAATTCGAGAAACTTGCCTACGGCTGCCCGACCTCCGTCGTCGCCATCTGCGGTGGACGCAGGATGGACGAACAGATTCGCAAACTGCGGCAGGGGGCTCAGGTGGTGGTCGGAACCCCAGGCCGAGTGTTGGATCTGGTCGAACGGCGCGAACTGCGCCTGGGATCGCTTTGGTGCGTGGTGCTCGATGAAGCCGATCGAATGCTCGACATCGGTTTCCGCCCAGATATCGAGCGAATTTTGCGGCGGTGCCCCGAGACTCGCCAGACACTCTTCCTGAGTGCCACGCTCGCAGGGGAAAACCAAAAGCTGGCCGATCGCTACCTGTTCGAACCCGAGCGGATCGATTGCTCACGCAAAGAAATCTCGGTCGAAACGATCGAGCAGCGGTATTTGGCGGTGGAGCCACGCGACAAACTGGCGGTGCTGGTCAAGTTGCTAGAGAGGGAGCAACCGCCTCAAGCCATCATCTTCTGCCGAACCAAGCTGGGGACTGCCAAGCTGCATCGGAAACTGGAGCAGGAATTGAGCCGGTTTCCCGCGATGCGCGGCGTCGGCCTGGAAACGATTCACGGCAACATGAGCCAGTCGCAACGCGATCGAGTCTTCCAGCGATTGCGAGAGGGGAAGATTCGACTCCTTGTCGCAACCGATGTCGTCGGGCGCGGGATTGATGTATCGACCATCTCCCACATCATCAACTTCGATATTCCCCAGGACTGCGATGACTACGTCCACCGAGTCGGACGTACGGGCCGCATGGGAAGGGAGGGGATCGCCTTCACTTTCGTCGCGCGCGATGAAGGAAACCGACTGTCGGAAATCGAATGGCGAATCAATCGGCAACTGCAGCGAGACCCTCTGACGCCATCCAATGAGCGGCCCGGTGGGACGCCGAGAGTCAGCGAAATGGTGCCGGTTGCTTCCGCTCCTGAATTGTGGCCTGCCACGCAACTTCTGGGTGGCGACCAAGAAGCGACTGACCAAGGAAACGCTGGCCTAGGAGTTTTTGAGGAGCAGTCCGAGCCGCCCCGCAAACGCCTCTTCCGCTCCCGTCGTTCCCTCTCCTCCAAGCAGAAGCGTCAACCACCTTCCAGTCCGTGACTCCCAGTCCGTGACTCCCAGTCCGACTCAGCAACCGAGCGTCGCCCTAGGCCGATCGGTTTCGACCAAGCCCTGCGACTGGCAGGCTGCTGGGAACGTCATCAGGGGTAGGATTCGTTGCCCTTCTTCAAGTCGGTGGCAGGATCTTGGGTGACGGGCGAATCTCCGATCTCGGGGATCAGGAAGACTCCCACCACCTTGAGTGTGTCGGACGCCAGATCCTGATCCGACTCGGATCCCTGAAAGACTCCCAACATCATGCACCGTTGAGGTCGGTTGGCAAGCAGTTCGATTTGGTTTGCATCGACCCAGCGGGGATCCCACACCAAACGGATCGAAGTTCCTTCCAGTTCCAGTGGGGCTTTCCCCGGTAGAGCCAATCCGTCGGTGTTGAACTGTTCCGGTATGGTCGAGGACAGATCGAGCAACGGGAGGATACCGATCCAAGGGGTCCCCGGTTTGGCAGGCTCCAGCCTCGTCTGCTCGAAAGCCAGTCGAAACGCAGGAAGTTCCGTCGAGACGCTCATCAACCAGTGCAGTCGCTCCCGCCAT
>JBJSWM010000085.1:0-2900 GCA_046085865.1 Pirellulaceae bacterium | reverse complement strand
CTCGACCTGTTCGAGGATTTCGTACCTCTGCCTAGCCTTCCGGTTCTCGGCGATCAATTTCACGTTGGCCGGGTTGCCTGGTGTGGAACCGGTTTTTTTTCCACCACTGGGAAGTCGTCATCGTTTCTTGTGGCGAGAGTGGAGATTCCTTTCGATTTCGCCGAGGGTTGGGTGGACCGGGGGAGCTGTTTTTCGCCGTTCTTTGTCAGGGCGATGAGCGGATACCGGTGGTTTTCTTTGGCCAAACAAGCCATCCAGGTAGTGGCGAAGGAGGTCCGGGGGGCGGGTGTCGCTGTCGTTTGCGGTATTTTGCGTTGGGAGAAGCGTTTCGATCCGGTAACCGACGATTTCTGGCGGAAGGACTGCCAGATTCCTTGGAAATTGGGGCCGGCGATCCTATGGACTTGGATGAAAGGGGCCTAAGGTAGGCATGATTCCATTTCCGCCTACAATGAAACGGATGACGCCGGTCTGTCTTTTCGCGGACGGCGCATCCATTGTTTCAATCAGGCTTCTTTATCAGCCACCGACTCCATCGGGAGTTGGCTTAGGGCGAAAGCATGCAGCTGGATGGCTAAGTCGAAGGGGAAGAAAACTGGCGCGTCCCCGGACAAAAGCGCTGCCACCCAAGGCAACCCGGCCAACGTGAAATTGATCGCCGAGAACCGGAAGGCTCGGCAGAGGTACGAAATCCTCGAACAGGTCGAGTGCGGGATGGTTCTGGTGGGGAGCGAGGTGAAGAGCCTCCGCAACGGCAAGTGCTCGCTGGATGAAGCCTATGGCCGGGTCAAAGGGGGTGTGTTGGTGCTCGTCGGGTGCGATATTCCGGAGTACAAACAGGCCACCTTCTGGAACCATGAACCCAAGCGTCCTCGGCAACTGCTGCTCCACAAGCGTCAGCTGAACCGATTCGTCGGCAAGTCGGTAGAAAAAGGGCTGACGCTGATTCCCTTAAAGCTTTACTTCAATGAGCGGGGGATCGCCAAATGCTTGATCGGCCTTTGTCGTGGAATGAAATTGCACGACAAACGGGAGCAACTCAAGAAGGCGGACGCTCAACGTGACATTCAGCGTGCGATGCGCAAAAAGGGGTAGCCAGGGTGTTGCGGATCGAGAATCTTCGCAAATCGTATCCTGATCCGTCTGGAGGACTGGTCGAGATTCTTGATGTTCCGCATTTCGAGGTCGCCGAGGGCGAGCAGGTGGCATTGGTTGGTCGAAGTGGTGGAGGCAAGACCACGCTGCTCCATATCATCTCGGGCATCACCAAGGCCGACAGCGGATCGGTGATGCTGGACGGGATCGACCTGACTCGGTTGAGCGAGGCAGCGAGAGATCGAGTCCGCGCCTCGAAGATCGGCTATGTCTTTCAGACCTTCAACCTCCTTCCAGGCTTCACCGCTCTGGAGAATGTTCGCCTTGGAATGACCTTCGCTCAGGGCCGTCGCGATCTGGGGCGAGCCAAGGAGCTGCTGGGGAGGGTTGGACTGGCGCAGCGAATGCACTATCAGCCGAACCAACTTTCGGTCGGACAGCAGCAGCGAGTCGCGGTGGCGAGGGCTTTGGCCAATCGCCCGAGGCTGCTACTGGCCGATGAGCCAACCGCGAATGTCGATGCAGCGCATCAGCAGATGATCGTCGAACTGTTGCGAGAGGTCTGCCGACTGGAGAAGGTTGCGATGCTCCTGGTGACGCACTCCCAGGAGGTCGCCAAGCAGATGGACCGGGTCGAGCATCTGGAGCAGATCAATCGAACCCTGGAAGGTGTCTCATGAATCTCTTCCACATCGCCTGGCGCAACCTTCAGCACCGATGGCTGGCCAGTTGGCTGACGCTACTTTCCATGGCCTTGGGAGTCGCGCTGGTGGTTCTGGTCCTGGCCATCAGTGGTCTGATTCAGGAGACGTTTCGTCGCAACAGCAACGTCGGTTACAACCTGGTCGTTGGCCCCAAGGGCAGTCCCCTTCAATTGACACTCAGCTCCGTCTTCTACCTTAGCAAGCCAGTCGGGACGCTCCCTTATCGCTACTACCTGGAGTATCTGCCCAAGTCGGCGCGGGAGCAGGCGTATCGGCAACTGGGTGGGTCTCCCGAGGAGGGGGCTCGCAATGGCAGCTACGGCATGTTTGTCGGCAATGGTTTCGCGCTGCCAATCTGCCTGGGTGATTACGTCGGGCCCTTTCGCATCGTCGCCACGACAGTCGACTACCTTGGGCAACTCCGGCACGGACCGGATAACGATCGCACCTATGCATTCTCTGAGGGAAGAAACTTTCAGGAAGATTCCCAGGAGCATGGGTTCTTTGAGGCAGTGGTCGGATCCATCGTCGCCAAGGAGTTGAATTTCAAGTTGGGAGATGTCATCTATCCCTCCCACGGCCCGGATGGCGAAGCCCATGGTGATGGCTTCACCATCGTCGGCATTCTCGAGCCGACTGGGACGCCAACCGACCGCGTCGCCTTGATCAACATCGAAGGTTTCTATCTGCTGGAAGGGCACGTGGCACCGGAACGGGACGAGGAGACGGGGCTTGAGAAAGCTACCAACCCAGCCGGGGATCAGCCGTCGCAGGCCGAACGACAGGTCGATTCACCAGCCACTTCCAAAGCGGGCCGCAAGCGTCTGCCCCTCGACCAGCGCGAGGTATCGGCCATTCTTCTGAAGACGGCGGGATTTGTTGGAATCGGGCTGCAGCAGCAGATCAATAAAAGCTCTCGCGCTCAGGCAGTATCGCCCATCGGAGAAATCGCTGGTCTTCTAGAGACCTTCTTCCAACCGGCTCAATGGGCCCTTCTGGCTCTGACGGTGCTGGTCTGTCTGGTGAGCGCCATCAGCATTCTGGTGAGCATCTACAACTCCATGCAGGAACGGACTCGCGACATCGCCGTGATGCGGGCGC
>JBJSWM010000084.1:0-1777 GCA_046085865.1 Pirellulaceae bacterium | reverse complement strand
AACGGAATCGCAGAAGGCGATTCGCGAGGTGAACATGAGCACCTATCTGTTTCGCGTCCGGCCGCTTCTGGAAGCTTTGGCGGCCTTGGGGAATCAGAATGCCCAGGGAGAATACTACCTGACCGATTGCCCCTCGCTGATGATGTCCCGCGGCTACTCGGTAGAAGCTCGAGCGGAACTGGAGCCCTGTGAGTCGCTCAGCATCAACACCCTCGATGAGCTTCAATTGGTCGAGGCGGCCATGAAGGAGATGGGCTATCCATGCGCGAGCTGAAAATTTTTAGTGGGCGAGCCAACCTGGCTCTTGCGCGAGATATTTGCCAATTCCTTCACCTCGATATCGGATCGATCTCCCTGGGTAAATTCCCAGACGGCGAGAACTTCTGCAAAATCGAAGACGACGTGCGAGGGCGCGATGTCTATTTGATCCAGCCCACCTCGCCGCCCGTCAATGACAACCTGATGGAGCTGTTGATCATGATCGACAGTTGCAAGAGGGCCAGCGCGGCAAGAATCACCGCAGTGATTCCCTACTTTGGTTACGCGCGACAAGACCGCAAGGATGAAGGCAGGGTGCCGATCACAGCCAAACTGGCGGCAAATATTATCACGCGAGCCGGTGCTGATCGCGTGCTGACGATGGACCTGCACGCCCCGCAGATCCAGGGGTTTTTCGATGTTCCGGTCGATCACCTCTACGCCGCTCCAGTGCTCAATCAACACTTTCTGGCGATGGGAATCGACCCTTCGGAAATCGTGGTGGTCAGCCCGGACGAAGGGAGTATCAAACGAGCCATCGGGCACTCCAAGAGGATGGGCGGAAAGCTAGCGATCGTCGACAAACGTCGCGATAACGCGATGGAAACGCGACAGAAGAACATCATCGGCGGACCGATCGAAGGGAAGATCTGCCTCATGTTCGATGACATGATCAGTACCGCTGGTTCCATCTGCGGAGCCGCCACTTTGGTTCACGAAGCGGGAGCCAAACAGATCCATGTCGCTGCGACTCATGGAGTCCTGTGTGGACCCGCGATTCAGCGTCTGAAAGAGGCGCCCATCGACACGGTTGTCATCACCAACTCCATCCCTTTGACCACCGACAAAATCATCCCCAAGATGACGGTACTTTCGGTGGCCCCACTGCTGGCTGAAGCGATCAAGCGAATCCATCACAACAAATCGATCAGCCAGATGTTCGGAACCGAAAGGGAGTAGCCCATTTCGCAGTCATGTCTCCGGGGGAAAGGCAGCTGCCTTTCCATAGTCGGTGACTACGGCTCAACGAAGCCCCTCTTCGGGCCCTGTCGGCTCATCGGAATGTTGCTCACGATCAGAAGACCCCACCCACCAAGGCTCGACCTCTCAAGATGGGCGCCCCATTGGCAGGATGCCCAAATCAATCCTCTGAGGATTCCTCCGGAGGTCCGCTGCGGAAGACGGCGACAATGTCTTCCACCGGCACAACGAACAGCTGGTTGTTCTGCTCGAGGTCCACTGGAATGGCATTCTTGGGGTGGAAGAGGATTTTGTCGTACTGCCGCAGTGGCATGTCCTCATCATGCTCCACCTGCCGGCTGATCGTAACGATCCGCCCAGTGATGGTCGGGATTTCGGCGACATCCGGCAGAGCGATCCCTCCCTTGGTCTGACGCTTCGGCTCATCCTTGAGCACCAGGACGCGTGCCCCGATCGGTTCGATGTAGGACAACTCCGCCCTTTTTTTTGCCATTGTGCCCGCTCTTCCCAAAACGACGATCGTTCCCACAAACCCACA
>JBJSWM010000083.1:0-4500 GCA_046085865.1 Pirellulaceae bacterium | reverse complement strand
TCATGCACAGCCCACTGGAAATCGTCGGCGTGGAACTGCTTTCCGATGCAACACTCCTGGTCCGATTCGCCGGCGAACCCGAGGCCTGCGTGGCGATGGCCAAGCGGGCTGCAGGCTTAGCGGAAAATAAAAATGGCCAAGTCCTCGAAGGCCCGCAGGAGCTGATGCTGTGGGAGGAACTGCGCGATTTGATAACCGCTCCCGCCCACCATCTGATCCGGCTGGCGACGCGACCCGGAAGCATCGCTCGGATCGAACGCAAAATCCAGGAATGGGAGGTCGGCTATCGCCGCGTCGGCCACGGCGGAAACTCAGTATGGTTGGAATGGCCCAGCCAAAGGTCGCTCGGCCCCCTGGCAGAGTATTGCAAAGAGAAATCCCATCCTATCGCTGGGACAATCCTATTAGGGCCTGCCATCTCACCTTGGGTAGGCTGCACTGGTGAGCGAGTCTACTGGGAACTCATTCAGAAAGCGCTCGATCCCGATCAGTGCTTCTTGCCTTGTTGAACCTCGGACAGGTCTCGATAGCAGTTCTCTGCCCGGGTGCTTCCACTTCTTTCCGCCAGACGGCAAGGCATCCATCCTATCGCTGCTCGCCTTCACTGGGCCGCACGCATCGCTCGCAACACCTCCCTCTTCCCACCCGGCGGTCCAGGCAACCGTTCCACTTGGAATCCAACCCGCCCCATGCAATCCCGAATCTGCCGGTTGACGCAATACGTGACCAGGACGCCATCCTCAGTCAGGTGATCGTATAGCTTTCTTAAAAACGCCTCTCCCCAGAGCTCTGGGTTGCTGGCGGGGCTGAATGCATCCAGAAAAACAATATCCCATCGTTGCTCGCCGGGCGACCATTCCAGAGCATCGCCGATCCACAGGCGACTGTCGCAAAGTTCGGAACCGCTTGGCAGTTCGATCCAGAATCCTTCCTCGATCGGCTCAGGCGACCAATCCAACCCCAGCAAATCAGCTTGCAACTTGCCCGCCTGTTCGCTCCATCGATCGAAGCTCTCTGAAAGCCCCTCCAGCCGCTCCCAGGGCACGTCGGTGCATCGCTGAAGTATCGACTTGGGCAGCAGCCGCTTCTCCAGCCCAAGATACCCCAGCCTTCCTCCCAAAAGCGTGGCGGCTGTGGCCGACATCAGCCAGCCCATGCCAGTACCGAATCCAACTTCCAGCAGCCGCACCATGCGACCGCTTTGCAATCGAGTCAAAAGACCTGAGTTCAACAAATAAACATGCCAAGTTTCCGATGCCGCACCGCAGCCGCTATGGTATGTCTCCTCCAACCGTTCGTCGCGCAAACTCCACGAACCATCATCGGTCAGCAGAAAGGAGACGCCAGGAAGTTCCGACGGTGAAGTATGGCGAACGGGAATCCCAGCCGGTCGATCGCCATCCGTCATGACGGGCTCTTCAGTTCGGAGTCGTTTGCGAGCTGCAGCTTCGGGGGATGCTTCAGACGGAGCACAGGGTAGGCGATTCTCCCAAGAGCCGACTTGGGAAGCTCCGATAGCTGCTCCTGAAGGCTCAGAAAACTACCGACGCTTTTCGCGCTGGCTGGGTTGGAGTCGGTCAGCGGTCTCAGCAACCCTTCCAACTCCCGCGGTGCACCTTTTATCAGCGACTCGGCTTCGATCACCGCCGGCAGCTGCTCGTCCATCATCGGTGACCGCTGCATCCGCTGCCGACACGTCTGCCAAGCCTGTCGAAAATCAGCGACAGTCGAAGCGCTGGTCGAAGAAGCACTCTCCATCAGCCGATCGATTTGCTTGTAGCGGTCTCGAAATCCCTCGTCCCACGCCGAAGGCCATGCCTCCCGCATCGCTTCAATCTTTCCCTGCGTCTGCTCAAACACCATCACTGCAGGAATGCTGATGGTCAGCACGCCGATCAATCCCAGGACGAAAACAAGGGTGAATGTCTTGCCTGGGATGGAAAAGCTTTGGGCCGATCGAACTGGGGGCATGTCAAACGATCTTGAAATTGTTCAACCGCTCGGTTTCTTCCACAACGCTGCTTCCATCCGGCGTGTCGTCTGCATCCCGCTCGAACCACTTCTCGTCGAACGTGATGTGCCCCGGTTCCCCACGCATGCTCCTCTGAATCGCCACATTGGTCGTCAGCGCGATCACCGCATCTCCCATGGCGATTTCGGGATAGCACTTCGGCTTATTGCGAGGATCCGGATTGCGGATGCACCAAGCCCAGTGTTCGATCTCTTCGGTGTATCCCTTGCTGGTCGGACCGCTGGTCGCTGCGGCCGCCTTCGCAACCGGCGCTGCGGAACCCCCACTGGCCTGTGTATCCAGTGCGTACCCACCACCAGCAGGCTTCACCCCCACCGATGCACTGGTGTCCGATCCGGCGTAAAGCATCACGTCCTGCTCCCGCTCCAGAATCAATGTCCCCTTCGTCCCCATGACGACTTCCCCATACCCGCCGAAACCGTTGCCGTTGATCGACGAATAGGTGACGACGATCTTTTTGAGCGGATCGGAGGAGTGATCTGGGATCGGTGCCCCCTTCTTTGGAAAATCTTCGGTGGGGCTGTAATAGCCGACATCGAAATCGGGGTCGTACTCAGGCCCCGGAAACTCGTAAGTGCAGTAGACGTGGTCCTCCGCCTCCCGGTCCAATGGGAAAATATGACGACCTCCCACCGCGTGGACGGTCAGCGGATGGGCTTTGGAGCCATCTTTACGCAGGGCACTACAGAAGATGCTGGAAGCATCCAGTTGGTGACTTCCCAACTCCGCCATCAATCCACCACCGGTCCGCGCCCAGAGTCGCCATCGACACAACTCTTCCATCGCACTGCGCACTCGATTGTTCGACAGCGTCTTGGTCTCATAGCCATACGCCGCAGCATCCAGTTCTCTGTCGGCATCCCAAGCTTCCCATTGAGCTACCTTCTTCTGCAACAAGGCGATCTCTTCGGGATCCCTAGCCGCGTCCAGTTCTTTCCGAAACTTCTTCAGGTCGTCAATGATCTTGTCGACCACTTTTCCGCCAGCACCCGGCTCCCCACCCGGCAGCCAGGGCTGCCACGAATCCTTGCCAGGCAGATTCCCTCGATGCCACTGGGCTCGGATGTGATGAAGCTGCCCAAGGACTCCCTGCTGGATCAAATGAACCGCGTTGTCATACAGCACGCTGTAGTGCCGCTGGTGACCGGTCGCCAGGTGAAGGTTCTTCTCGCGGGCAACGCGAGCCATCACTTTGCACTGAGCGACATTGTGAGCCATCAGTTTCTCGGTCAGCACATGCTTGCCGCGCTGCATCGCCTGGACGGCGATCGGGGCGTGCAGGTGCAGTGGCAAAGCGATAATGACCGCTTCGATATCAGGATCATCCAGCAATGCCTGCATGCCGCCGTTCTTGGTGTCATACACCTTGACGTTCTTGCGCGCTTCTTCGTAGGAAGAATAACCAGCCTTGGCGATCAGCCCAGGTCGCGCGGTCTGGGCGGCCGGTGATGACCAGTCGCCGTGGAACGCCCGATGAATGCTCGAGGGTCGAATGTCGGCGATGGCGACAACCCGAACGTACTCAGGCGTGCAGCCACCAATCAGCACATTCCCTTCGTCCCCCACACCGATGATCCCGACGCGAACCGGATCGGCGATGGTCGAATAGCCAAAGTACATCGCACCCAGGCCAGCACCGCTCATCGCTCCCGTCCCGACGACGCCGCGCAGAAAATCACGCCGCGTCACGCCGAGTGCTTCGTAATAATTGTCCTGGCCAACCTTCTTCTCGTCGGCGCTCAACTGATCCATGACAGAACTCCTGGCAGAGGAATGAATGGTAGTAGATGTTTCGTGGATGTCAGCGATCGATCAATCGGTTTCCCAACCACCGATTTTTCGATTCTTCCACCAAGTCCACGGGAGAAAATCAAGTCCCCAGTAGCGACCGGCATCGGCCGCCGCGAGGAAGAAACATGCGAACATTTCAATTGCCTGATAGTACGTGGGCGTCGCCCCCAAGGATCCTGGGAACTGAGTGAGTACGACGGAGAGCAAGAAAAGACCGCCGGCGAATCCAGCCAGTGGAGTCAACAGGCCAAGAATCAAAAGGATACCAACCGACATATCGAAGATCGGAATGAACTTGTCGACCCACCGACTCGACACGGCCGACTCCCCCGGCAGCCGGAAAGCCAACGGCGGCTTGCTGCCACCAGCCAACTGATGCAACTGGGTCTCTAGCCCCCGAGTCGTCTTGTCGACCGCGCCTAGCGCTGGCCGAACCAATGCCTTCCAATCCGATTCGACTTTTTCCTTCTGCGCGCGAAGGGAGGCGATTTCCGTCCGCTTGGGATCTTTCTCCAGCGAAGCGATTCGGATTGGAAGGCATTGGTCCGGCCAGCGCTGGGTGCGGTCGACAAGACGACTCGGGGGCTGGAGACCCAGTTGCATCAGTTGGCTGGTGGCAGCAAGCCGCCGTTGGCTTTCCGGCTGCCGGGGGAGTCGGCCGTGTCGAGTCGGTGGGT
>JBJSWM010000082.1:0-7784 GCA_046085865.1 Pirellulaceae bacterium | reverse complement strand
TGAACTTCTGGCCCGGCGTGGCTGCCTCGGTGCCACCCGCGTTGAGCACTAGTTGCGGGGCGCTCCATGAAACCACGGTCTGGCCCCGCCCCAGGATCAATTCCTTCATCTTGGTGGAGGCTTGAGCGGGGCGCACCACTTCGATGGCGATGACGGCCGAACCAATTCGATTGGCGACATTCTGTATTTCCACGGTCGCATTGCCATCCTTATCCACAAGCACCTCCGCCCGCTCGGAACCCGAAGGAAGAAAGCGAGCCACCTCGGGGTTTAGCGATCGGTAGATCACCTTCCAACCTTCGGCGCCGATGAACCCTTCCGACTGAAAGACCTGGGTGACGATGCGAGCAGTCGATGAGTTTTCTACGGTGATCGGATCAGGAAAACGCCACTGCGCGTCGATCCAGTAGATCATGACGGTCTGGCGACGCTGATCCCAAATCTTGCTGTCAGGGGCCAGAACCGTGATGCGGCTGACTCCTTCGCTGGGGCTTGTGACGCTAAGCCAGGTCTGACCCTTTTTCAAAAAGAGATCGTCTGTGCTCTTTGGACTGCCCCGCGTGATCCGACTGGCCAGCGAACTGGTGCGGCCCCGGGCAAAGTCGACATCGACCTTCTCCACGCGAGTCGATGCATTCCACTGATGCAGTGGCTTCCCCTTCCATTCGTCTCCCACCTCAAGAAAGGTTCCGACGCTATCGGGAGACAGCATCCATTCAATCGGCTCTTTGGTAACAAAGAAGCCATCCTTGCCACAGATGGCTGCCAGGATCACCACCTCCCCCCCCACGGGCGCGACAATGGTTGTGGGAGTCACCAGCAACTGTCCGGTGTCTCCCCGATCCGCATGCATTCCGGTGCCAACCGGCTTGGCTTCCGGTGGGGCCGACCCGTCAACGCACGGCGGGGGATCGACTGGCATCTGAAAGGCGCTCGATGGTTTCAGTCCACAGGCATGGCTGTTGGTGGCCCCCGAGGGGAGAACCGAACCATGTCCAAAATGATCGCTCAGGCCGGTCGTGAATTGGTGAGGCAGGAAGAGGCACTGTCCGGTGGGGTCGATGCGTGGACATTGCAAGGAGTGGCAACCAACCTGCGAGGGAAAAAGAGCGATCAGAGCCAGCAAGCCGTGAACGATCCAACCGGCACCAAACGAGGCTGGATAGCCGCGCACCGTCCGATCCCATCGTTCCGTCTCCATCGCCGCTCGCCTCACCACGTTCGTTCTACCCCCCAAACGTCACCCAGACGGTATCGATACATTCCCGCCGGGAAACGTACCCCGTAGCACAGCCAAGCGTGGGGATCACCATGCAGCAGGCTGGAAAAAGTCGGTGGCACCAAACGAGCCTACCGGTTGTAGCGGATTTGCTGGGACCCTTTGCAAGCCGCCTCTATGGATCCAGCCCTGCCATGCGCCGGGAATGCGAGTCGCCTGATGGGGAAGGCGAGTCGCCTGATGGGGAAGGCGACCTCCGCGGCCATCGCATCCGACGCTGGAGACCATCTCAGGATGAGCGGGGCTTACTGCAGAGAGGCCCTTCCTGGCTTGGCGAATCGCAATGGAGACAGGGTCGATTGCCGGCGCATCCATCCGATCAGAAGAGCGGATTCGCACCGCTCCTGTTCGGCTGACCAGCCGACGACTTCTGGAGGATTCAGAAAATAACGTACCGAATGCTCTTCGATCATCCGCTGATTGGACGCGAGCAGTGGATCGGTTGCTTCCGATCTGGAGTTGAGTACGACAGCCTGAATCGCTAGTCCGCTGGTAGCGATCGCGGCCAGACTGGCAAGCGTCTGATGGACCGCGCCGACTCGATTGTCCGCTACCAGAATCACGGGATACCCAAGCCGTTCGGCAAGATCGGCATTGGTCATCGACCTGCTGATGGGCGACCAGACACCCCCAGCACCTTCGACGAAGAGGAAGTCACATCGTCCCGACCATCTTGCCGCGCCCGCCAGCAACAGCGATTCATCGACATGCTGGCCGATTTTTTTTGCGGCTTCCTCGGGAGCCAAAGGATCGGGAAATCTCTGAGGATTGATCCACTCCAGCGGGTACCTACCGCCCAGCGCTCGATGGTATCGCCACCCATCATCCAACTGGCTGTCTGGAATCGCCATCGCTTCTCTCACCCCCCACGGCGACACACCGCTGGCAACTGGCTTGTAAGCGCCGATGGCGACATGGCATTCTAGTGCCTGGCGCACCCAGCAACTTCCCAGATAGCTCTTCCCCACATCGGTATCTGTACCAAGGATAAACAGGCCTTCTGCTGGTGGCCTCCCGGATGGTTCCGGGGTAGCATGTTCGTTACGTTCCATCTTCTGTTCCGCTTCCTGCACACGACTTCGAGGCAAGGTATGGCCGTCGTTCGTTTGGCACTAGTCCAGTCGAAGGGATTTCCCGATCGCAACACGAATGTGGATCGCGCGGTCGATCAGATCGATCGAGCGGCTCGCGAGGGCGCGCAGGTGATCTGCCTCCAGGAATTGTTCCCAGGACAATATCCTTGCCAAGCGGAGGACCACCGGAAATTTGCGGAGGCTGAACCGATTCCTGGCCCCACCAGTCGCTTGCTGCAGGATCGAGCCCGATCGCTGGGAGTCGCCATCGTCGGGTCGCTGTTCGAGCGTCGTGCACATGGCCTCTACCACAATACCGCCATCGTCTTCGATGCCGATGGTTCGCAAGTTGGCTTTTATCGGAAAATGCATATTCCCGACGACCCCAACTACTACGAGAAGTTTTACTTCACACCCGGCGACACCGGTTTTACCGTCGCCAAAACGCGATTCGCCACGTTGGGGGTCGGCGTTTGCTGGGACCAATGGTATCCCGAAGCCGCTCGGCTCTTTGCCCTGGCCGGCGCGGAAATCCTGCTGTACCCCACCGCGATCGGATGGCTGGACGAGGACCGTCCGCAGTACGGTGCCAGTCAGCATGCCGCTTGGGAGACAATGATGCGTTCGCACGCGATCGCCAACGGCTTGTTTGTTGGGGCGGCCAATCGTGTGGGACGGGAATCGAATATCGATTTCTGGGGAGCTTCCTTCGTCTACGATCCGTCGGGCAATTTACTCCACCGTGCGGCTCACGACCAAGAAGCCCTAGTGCTGGTCGATTGCGACCTGGATCAGATCGATGTGACTCGAACCCACTGGCCCTTCCTGAGGGATCGCCGGATTGATGCCTACGGCGATTTGACGAAACGTTTTCTCGGGGAATGACCCCTTTTTACAAGGATCGAAATCGCCTCAGGTCCTTTGGTTGGTGATAGCCCCACTGCGGGGTTTTCACCTGCGACCTCTGCCTTGAACGGAACACGCATGAGCGACTTGGTCTACTGGCCAGCCGAATGGCACCCCCACGATGCGACTTGGCTGGCCTGGCCTCACCAGGAGAGCACCTGGCCGGGGCGGCTCGATCGCATCCCTCCCGTCTTCGACCGCCTCGCAAGAACTCTGGGAGAGGTCGAGTCGGTCCATGTTCTGGGAGGTCCGGCTGGATCGTACGAACAGGCGCGCGAACGCTTGCGAGGTGCTACAAACGTTCATGTGCACCGGATCACAACCGACGACTGCTGGATCCGAGACTACGGACCAACCTGGGTCCTAGAGGATCAGGGAAGACGGGTCGCTGGCGTCGACTGGCATTTCAATGCCTGGGGTTCCAAATACGAATTGTTCTGGAACGATCGCGTCGCTGCCCGACGCATTCTGCATTCCTGTCGACATCCAAGGATTGCGTCCCCGCTGACATGTGAAGGAGGCGGACTGGAGACCGATGGTCAAGGGACGCTGCTTGCCACCAGCTCAAGTCTCCTGACCGCCTCCCGCAATCCCGGTTGGACACGGCAGCAGATCGAACGGGAGCTTGCTCTGAGACTGGGCATTGAAAAGGTCCTTTGGATCGATGGCGGGTCGCTTGCTGGCGACGATACCGACAGCCACATCGACCAACTGGTCCGCTTCGTCGCCCCCGGTCGCGTCGTCGCCGCCGTCGCGTCGCGGGTCGAAGACACCAATGCACCGGGACTGGCGCGTCAGTGGCAGTCGATCCAAGGGTTGGTCGATGCTCGGGGCCGCCGTCTGGAATGCATCGCCCTGCCGATCCCACCGCCACGTTTCATCCAGGGAATTCAGGTACCTGAAAGCTACAGCAACTTCTATATCGCCAACGGTTTGGTGGTTGTACCGCAATTCGGATACCGAGCTGCCGATGACCAGGCGATGGGGATCCTGCGAGAACAATTCCCGGCTCACACACTCGTTGGCATCGACGCCAGCGATCTGGTTTGGGGGCGAGGCGCGTTCCACTGCGCGACACAGCAGCAACCGCGCCCTATCCCCTCCGATGCTTGCAGCACTTTATCCCCTGAGGCTCTTTCATGAACTCCCCGCCGCTTCCCGATGGCCTGCGAAATGGCGACTTAGTGGCCGCGATCGCTCAAGATGCATCAAGCCAGCAAGTGCTGATGATCGCTTGGATGAACCGCGAGGCGTTCGAGGAAACATGCCAGACAGGATTTGCTACCTACTACAGCCGCAGCCGACAACGGCTCTGGCGCAAAGGGGAGGAAAGCGGGCATCGGCAACGCGTCCTAGAAGTCCGCGTCGACTGCGACCAGGATGCCGTACTACTGCAGGTGGAGCAGCAGGGGGCAGCCTGCCACGAAGGTTACGCTTCCTGCTTCTACCGCTCCTGGAGCCCCGATGGATGGCTGGAAAACCAACCGCGACGGGTCGATCCACGTACCGTCTATGGGGATCGGAAACCTTAGCGATTTTGCCGGTCGTCGGGACAACTTCGATTCGCCTCACCTTTCTACGCTCATTGGCCGACTGGAGCTTTGTTGATGGATCCATCTCAAACCATGGTGTGGCGCTGCAGCGATTGCACGCCTGTTTCCTCCCAGCGGCAAGGCGTCCAAGGCGATGATCGAACTGTTCCATTGGATGCTTGGAGTCGTTTTCCTGGCGGTATGGATTCTCGTGGGGGTCATTCTCACGGGGGAATCCAGCTGACGGCGGTGCACAGCAAGGTCCCCTCGGAGCAACCCAAGCCTTCGGTTTCGCGCCCCGGAACCTCTTCCAGCCTCACCGGAATCGCGCTGCTGGCCCTGACGATCTTCGCATGGCCAGCCACGCTGTTCGCAGAGGAACGATCCCCGAACCTGATCGTCATCCTCGCCGACGATTTAGGCTTTTCCGATCTGGGCTGCTACGGAGGGGAAATACCTACCCCCACACTCGATCGACTGGCCGCTGCAGGCATTCGCTGGTCCAATGCCTACAACACGGCCCGCTGCTGGCCCACACGCGCCTCGCTGCTCAGCGGCTACTACGCGCAGCAAGTACGCCGCGACTCTTTTCCCCAAGACCAGGGCTCCGCCAGCCAAAGTCGCCGCCCCTCCTGGGCCAGCCTTGTCCCAAGCCACCTGAGAGCCGCTGGCTACAAGTGCTACCAAAGCGGGAAATGGCACGTCGACGGCCCTGCTGGCGATGCGGGTTTCGATCGTTCCTTCCGCATCGAAGACCACGACCACTACTTTCTTCCCAAGGGAGCGTTTCTTGACGACCAGCCGGTCCACGTCACCGAATCGATCGTCGATCGAATGCTCCAGTTTCTCCACGAACACCACCAGAGCCAGGACAAAAAGCCGATCCCATTTTTCGCCTACCTTGCCTTCACCGCCCCACACTTCCCCCTCCAGGCTCCTGCCTCCCTGATCGCGGCGCATCGAACAACCTACCAACCCGGATGGGATCAGATCCGGCAGAAACGAAGCGATAAGGTACTGGAACTGTTCGGGCCGTCGATGGCCGCAGGCCCCTGGGAACTGGAGATCGGGCCCCCCTACGCATTCCCCAAGCAGATCGAGTCGCTAGGAGAAGGGGAGGTGATTCGGGAAGGCCCTTGGAGCCAATTGAGCCCCACGCAAAAAGAATTTCAGGCCAGCAAAATGGCAATCCATGCAGCGATGGTCCAGCAAATGGACCAGCAGATCGAACGGGTTGTCGATTGGCTGAAGCAGCACGACCAATGGGACGACACGCTGATCTTGTTCCTATCTGACAACGGGGCCAGCGCCGAAATCATGGTACGAGGCGACGGCCATCATCCAACAGCACCGCTCGGCAGCGACAAAAGCTTCCTCTGCCTGGGACCCGGCTGGTCCCGAACCTGCAACACCCCAATGCGCAGGCACAAGACCTGGACCCACGAAGGGGGAATCGCGACGCCCCTAATCGCTCACTACCCCCGCGGCATCGATGAAGGACGCCGAGGCATCATCCGGCATGATCCTGTCCATGTCATCGACCTATTCCCGACGTTGATCGATGCAGCTCAAATCCAATCCGCTCCCTCCGAAGCCCCGACGCGACCAGGAATCAGCCTTTGGCCAGCCATCCGCTCGGGAACCGACCCGGAAGTCGAACGCACCTTGTGGTGGCTGCACGAAGGGAACCGTGCGATTCGGATCGGAAAGTGGAAAGCGGTCGCAGCTAAAAATCAGCCGTGGGAACTCTATGACATGGAGTCCGACCGCGGTGAAAGGAACGATTTAGCAAGCGAGCACCCCGATCAACTGACGGGACTAACCACACGCTGGCAGGAACTGGCCGAGTCGTTTCAGGAAGATCGTCAAAAGCCTTAGCCGGCCAGTCCGTTGCCCCACCAATCGCGGCAAGCCATCCCCAAGGACCGCGTTAGGGATTGTCGTCGCCGGAATCAGGCGGTGACTTCGGTGCCTGCGCGTTGGTCAATTGATCGATCTCCTCCGACAACTCCCCCAAATCGGTCAAGGTCTTGACCGACGGTTCCCGCGGCCCCACGGGGCGATGCTTGCATGTGAAGAACTCGCGCAAGTAACGCTGAAAACCTTGCTCTTCCGGCACCTTGAAGCGATCCCCCTTCTGCAGGATCGGCCGGTATTCATTCATGGAACCAAACATGCGATCCCCGGCGAGTTGGCAGGGGTACCAGTGCCCCTCCCCCTCCGGATCGACCAAGTAGAACTCCGCATAGCAGTGGTTGGGGATCCAAACGCACCGCGCCGGAATCCCTCTGGAACGACACATCGCGACAAACAGCCCCGTCATCTCCTCACAATCTCCGACGCGATCCTTGAGCGCCTCTTTCGTCGATCGCAAGTCACCCTGACGGTATTCGATGTTTTCCCTCACCCAGTCGTACATCTGCTCCACCTCCCGCCAGGCACCCCCTTCTGCATCACCCTCGAAGGGTTCCAGAATCTTCTTCATGGCGCGATCTTTGGTATCGATCTGGGGACTGTCTCCCAGGTACCAGTTGAATTCCTTTGGAACCTTCTTGGGGATCTTCAGGCCGTCGGTGCGCTGTGGCGATTTGGTGAACGACTTCTCAACTTCGACGGTCAAGATCGCCTGAAAAACACCCTGAGCGGGAATCGTCGGAGCATCGACGACCAACTGGACTCCTCCACCCAGAACAGGCCGCAACTGATGGACCGCACCCGGTGGCAGGTCCGCAGAGATCAGTCGCACCTTTTGCTCTGGCCAGTCGGTTGGAAAGGGAATCGTCGCATGAAGCCGCGTGCAGTTGTTGTCGTTGGCATAGAAGGTCAATCCAAAACGCATCGGAAGCTTTCGCGTCGCCCAGAAGGTGACCGCATGCTCGCCCCCTTTGGCCCCCTGCTCGCTTGCCCCCTCACCCTCCTCTTGCGCATCAAGCCGCATCGGCAACACCATGAGAGATGCAAGAGCTGTGAGCATCATTCGCCGATCGAGTGAAT
>JBJSWM010000081.1:0-1212 GCA_046085865.1 Pirellulaceae bacterium | reverse complement strand
GACCATGTCATCGCCTGAAACTCGATGAGCAACGCTCTGTAAGTGTACCATTTAGCCCATTTAGTCGCAGCGCCGATTCACACGATCTCCCGCCATACCCATCTCCACCTCCCACCGCTTCATCGCCTTCAACTCCGCTTGCAGAGCCATCCAGTGCTCGAGAGGATCGGCAGTGGTATGATGAGTTGGAACGATCTGCTTTCCCTTTTTGTCCCATTTTGGCAACTCGAAGATCTCAGGAATGTTATGGCAGCAAAAACGGTTGAGGCTCGTTTGCTCTGCGCCAGCGCACTCACCTACGCGATACGCGGTCAAAAAGAAATGCTGGAAGAGCGGGACCAGGTGGAGTTCTTCCGCGGATCTGGCTGGATAGCCCCCCCCAAGGTCTTGTTCGGGGACAAAGATCAAGTCAACGCCTGCCTTTTCGGCGAAAGCCAAGATGGCTGGGTGGTGGCATTTCGCGGTACCTTGCCATGGGACCCACAGAATATCCCCAATCTGATCGATTGGCTGCAGGCTTTCGATGCCCAGCCGATCGAGGCGATTCACTATCCAGGACAAGTCCACTCGGGGTTCTACCAGGCCCTAGAGCCTTTGGTGGAACCGGTGATGGAGCTACTGGGCGAAGCGGTCGGTCGCCGCAAACGCTCCCTCCTCCTGACAGGCCACAGCAAAGGTGGTGCCCTCGCCTCGCTCTTCGCTTGGCGCGTCGCTCAACGTTACCCCGACCTGGAACTTCAAGTCGTCACCTACGCTTCCGCAAAGCCGGCCAATGCGGCATTTCATGACGCCTACAGCCGCCGGATCGATCACACGCGCTACGAATACGGCAACGACATCGTCCCCCATCTGCCTCCCTCCCAGGATGGTCTGCTCCGCGTTCTCACTTCGCTGCCGCTGATCGGTGACCGTTTTCAGGATCTGGCTCGCTACGACTACCGCCCCCTGGGAAAACTCCGCTATGTCACCCACTCAGGCCGAATCATCGACGACGATCAAGCGCTGCGAGCCGAACGGAGCCTGAATCTTGCATCGGAAATCATTCGACTTCGATTCGCGCAAATTGCGGCGGAACATTCGATCCGTTGCGGCTCCGGCTTTGTGGAGGCTCTTTTAGGCGGCCTGCCTTGCTGAGTCATTTCGCGGAGAAGCAAACTCCAGCAAATCGAATCCTCCTGCCAAGGCATCCACCATCGCCAGTTGGTGGATCGA
>JBJSWM010000080.1:0-8755 GCA_046085865.1 Pirellulaceae bacterium | reverse complement strand
AACTCCCGTTGGATATTTAGGACACAGAATGTCGATCGGCAGGATGGCTCTGCCTGAATCATCGACGACTCCTCTCATCGTGTTTGCGAACTCAGGCCAGACTCCTTTGCTGGGCGTGGGACTATTGCTGGCAAAAGAACTCCGAGTGGATTACTCGAATCTTGAATTGACCCTGACACTCAAACCGAAACGAGTAAGGTCGTAGCGAAGAAGATCAAAGGGGTAAGGCCTCTTTGGATTTACCCGAATAAAAAAAGGGCCGCAGCTTGGAAGCTGCGGCCCTTTGCGATAACGTCCGATCGATCTCTACCAGCAGACGCAGATCAGAGACCGGGATTGATCTTGAGCAGCTGCCCCTTTTTCGCTTCGGGTCCGATGACGGTCACGTAGAGCGATCCATCGGGACCGAAGGCCATGGCCGTTGGCTTGTCGAGCGACACGATCTTCTTGGTTCGCACTCCCTTGGCGTCATCCTTGAGCAATTGGAAGAGCCCACCTTGGGTGGTGTCGGCCCAGGCGAAGTCGAGGGCGTAGAGTTGACCGCGTGGGCTGTAGGCTAGGGAGGTGATGTCATGCAGTTCGGTCTTCAGATTCAGAAGCTTTTCCTTCGTCTTCGGATCGTAGAAGGTCAGTAGGCTATCGTTGGGGACATTGATTTCCCCCATCTGTCCGACCACCAGTTCGCCACGTGGGCTGGTGGTGATTCCGACCGGTGCGTCGACTTCGGTCGCTTCCTTGGTCGCCAAATATCGCTCGTAGCCGGTGACATTGTTGCCATCCAAAGCGGCTCGCGAGACCCATCCCTTGGTATCGTCGCCATTGCAGCTGACGAAGACCGCATTGTCGGCGACGGTTAGGGCATAGAAGTTTCCTTCTCCCTTGATCTCCCCTTCGGCTGCCAATTTGAAGCTGGCTTTGGCGGCTTCGGCTTTGAGCGGTTCCTTCATGTCGGTCAGATCGAAAACCCGCAGCAGTTCTTCGCCGTCGGGCAGGTCACCACCACCGACCAGCAGGGTGTTCTTGTCGAGGAAGGCGAGCCCCAAGGGGCCGATGTTGTATTCTGGGCCTTTCCCATAGATGTCGGTCTTGAATTCGATCACCACCGGTTCTGGGGCACCGTTGACGATTCGAACGATCCGTCCGGCGCCGCTATCGGAGACGAAGACGATTCCAGTCTCTGGCTGGACGGCAATCCCGCTTGGGTTGTCCAGCCCGTCCACTAGAACGCTCATCGCCGGTCCTTTGGGGGCTTCGGCAGCGGGCGCTTGGGGTGCAGGTGTTGCAGCAGCAGGTGTTTCAGCCGGCTTGGCTTCTTCCTGTGGCTTTGCTTCCTCGGCTGGTTTGGCTTCTTCCGCCGGTTTGGCGGCAGCATCCTGCGGTGCGGCATCCTGAGCTGGCAGAAGGCTGGTCGACCAACTGATGGCGACCATGGCAGCAAACAATCTTCTCACGGATCGAATCTCCTATCGAGGGACCTGTTGAAATGGTTTCAAAACGGTTTCTAGTTTCTTCAGAATAACGCACGCGTTCGATTATGCCGAGACGACGGGGAGCTACTGGGGCAACTGCGGCGGAGGGATGTCGGGGTAATGGTCGCTGGCTAGTCCTTCTTTCAGGAAGGTTACCAGCGCTGCTTTCTCTTCGGCCGACAGTTTCAGCGGGAAAATTTCTTCATCGAGGTACTTGTTGGGGGTTCCTGCCCGATCGTAATAATCGACCACCTCCTCCAGGGACGCCAGGGAACCGTCGTGCATGTAGGGAGCGGACCGGGCGATATCTCGGAGCGTTGGAGTTTTGAAGGCACCCAGGTCGCCTGCCAGTTTGCTGTGAGCTTGCCGTCCGGCATCCGGAGAATCGACCGCCATACCGACTCCGACGTTGTGGAAAGCTCCATCGGTGAAACTGGGGCCGGAATGGCAGCTGGAGCAATTCGCTTTTCCAAAAAAGAGGGCTCGTCCGGCCTGAGCCGAGGCGGAGAGTGCCGATGAGTCGCCCGCCTTGAAGCGATCGAAGGGGGCATTGCCAGAGAGAACCGTTCGCTCGAATGCCGCGATCGCTTTGGCGACGGCCTCGGGGGTGGCATCACTACCGAAGACTTTTTGGAACTGGGTGCGGTAGCCTTCGATTGCATTGAGCCGGGCTACCATTTGATCGTGCGGTAAGTTCATCTCGATCGGATTGGCGATCGGCCCCAGGGCCTGCTGTTCCAGCGTTGCGGCACGGCCATCCCAGAACTGAAACTTCGCGTAGGCGCTGTTGAGAATGCTGGGAGCACTTCGGCCGCCTCGCTGGCCACCGACTCCCGCCGCAGTGGCTTCGCCGTTGGACCAGCCTTTTCTTGGATCGTGGCAACTGGCGCAGCTGATGGTGCTGTCGGAGGAGAGTCGGGGATCGAAGTAGAGCTGTTTTCCGAGTTCGATTTTTTCGGGAGTGGCTGGGTTGTCGGCAGGATGCACAACGGCGGGCAGTCCTGAGGGCGGATCACCTTCCACCCAAGGGTTTGCTAACGCAACCTGTGGGCTCAGCATCAGGGCCAGAAGCCAAGTGGCTGGGATCCATCGATCGAGCTGAAAATCCATCGCTGCTTCCTCCAGATGTTGCTTGTTCTTGCAGGCAGGCCAGTGTGCCTGTTCTAGCCTACTTCGGCAAGAGGCTCTGCAAGTCCCCAGGCCGGGCTAAGGGCGAGGGGAGATTCACTGGCAAGCCGATGGCGGGTAGCCGCAGGAGGTCGAGGGATTGCCGCATCGGGTTGGTCCTGCAAGGGATCTCACCTGGGGATGGGTGCCTCTAGTCCAGCGGACTTCTTTCGTCTGTATTTTGGTCTTCCGCCAAGTCTACCGCAACGCCATCCAGTTGTTTGACCAGCATGGTCGCATAGCAGCCCCTGGCGAGGGTGAAACCCAGTTGCAGGTCGACGCGGCGAGTGGGCTTGATGTGGGCCGGGTTGGTCGGCGCTGGGTCGATGGGTTGCTGAGCCTTTGGTGGCGGATCCGTTGGGCTTTCCGGTGGAAGAGAGGGGGTGTCCCGTCTGCCGACGTCCGATCGAAAGAATCGGTACTCCAGTTGGCCGGGAACGATCCAGACCGCACGGTCTCCTTTGGAGAAAAAAGAATCGCGTGGAAACTTGACTCGCAGTTGCCGCATTTCCAAACCCAGGGGCTGAAGGACCTGTTGCAGCGTCGCTTCGGTTCCTTCTGGCCAGTGATGCTGCCGGGCGCTAGGGAGTGGAAGGAGGAGTTGTTGTAGCCACTGGAGACTCGAGTTGGCCGATTCCATTTTCGATTGCCAGATGGGATGCCACAGGGGACCGCAGCGGCTGTCGCGAGCTTCGCGCTGCGCGGGTGGCACCGACTGTTCGATCAACCCGCTGGCCCAGCGATTCCAGATCCAGCTTTGAAAGGCGGAGAGGTAAAGGCCGCGCAGGTCGATCCTTAGGAGCCCGATCGCTTTGCGAAAGTCTTCTGGATGGTCGCATAGGTAACTGACGATGCTTCGGCGATGAGAGCGATCGAGTTGATCTTTGCAGAGCGGCCAATTGCCCCAGTGCTTCCGAAGGATTTCCTTCTGTTCTTTCTCGCGCGGACGATCGTGGGGATTGGGGTCCGCCAAAGCCAGCCAGAGAGCGCGCTGGTAGTCACCTAGGCACCATGGGTGAGCGCAGAATTGACCGCTGAATCCCAGCGACCCAAAGCGTTGATCGTCGAAGTAGTTGATCCAACCTTCCGACAATCGTTGCAGTTTGGATTCCAAGATTTGCTGGTTGCTGGCATCGATGGACCGAAGGACGATTTGAAATCGATTTCCAAGAATCTCTTTGGGTCCGTAGGGCCGATCGGCCTGACCCAGGTAGGAAAGCTGAAAGCTACGTTCCTCCAGATCGCGTGCCGGGCCTCGCTGAATGGTCAGGTACTGCAGCGTGTGTGCGTGCCGGTCCTTTAGTCCTCCGTAGGCGATCTGTCTTCGCGAGAGGTTCCATCGCGCCGCGATGGCGCCTACCGCTTCGGGAGTTCCAAGCGACCGCTTTTCCAATCGATAGAAGGCGTGGTCTCCACCTCGGCATGGGAAATCGGTGAGTTCCTCGACGACAAAGTCCTCAGGAAGCGACTTGAGTTTCATGCGTGGATCAACGAAGGGGAGGGCTTGGTGATGTTTTCATGCGAGCGGTGGGAGAATCTGTCCACCGTTGCGATGGCCGACTGAGGGCTGGGGGATTGAAGCAATAAAAAACCGCCGAAGTGGCAAATGCCTCTCCGGCGGTTCGTGTTCCCGTTGCGACGTGACAGAGAGTCATCCGTCGCCTGCGATCGCAGTGGGCTAAAGAGATCAAGTGGTGGGGGTCTTGGTGACCTTCTTGACGACCGCACGCTTGACGGCCTTCTTGACGGCCTTCTTCACGGCAGCCTTCTTGACGGCCTTCTTGACGGCCTTCTTGGCAGCCTTCTTGACCACAGCCTTCTTCACCGCCTTCTTGACGGCAGCCTTCGCAGCTTTCTTCTTGGCCACTTCCCAAACCTCCGAAAAGAGAACTTGAGGTCCATCATTCCGTCACTGAAGCAGCTCAGTGGTGTCTCGGATCAGGACCCCGAAACTCATCCGATGAGATCGACTGCTAGTCGTTGGAATCCATCCAGCGACGTCACAACCGATTTCACCGGCAACACCATAAACATCGGAATAAGTTGTACGAAAGCATTCCAATAAAGCAACATCTTTTCCACATTTTTCGTTCATTATTTCCACATCGGCCCCTTGTGGTCTGCCACAAAAGGTGCATCGCAGTCGTGGTGTGCCGCGCGCGAGAAGGGGTTTGCATGCGGAGGTGACAAGCGGAGATCGAAGGCTGCCATGCGCTGGGTGATCTGTGCCCGATGGAGTGCGTCGAAGATGGCTGATCGACTCGCATCAAAGCGGATGCAATCGCTTCGCTTGGGTGCTCGAGACCCTGTTTTTTATTGGATGAAATCAATGGCACGGCGATTGGAAGCAAGTCGAGAGGAACAGGTTTTGAGCGTTCAGCTCAAGTCAGTAGTAGGCGATGGTATCTCCTTGTGAAGAGCTCCAGATCGGTTGGGTGTGCCCGAGTTTCCATTCGCCCCAGGTCTGTTCGAGTGCCATCGAATTCCATGCCTTCCACTGTCGATTCAACGAAGCGGTGGTGCCTGAAAAAAATTTTTTAAAAAAGGATCGATCGCCCTGGATCGAATCGATCGCAGGAGTCGGCACGCTCTCTTCGGGAAGTCCCAACAGCTCTCGCCATGCTTCCTGCCGCACGGCGCGTCGTAGGTGGATGGGATCCCATCCATACCACCACGCGGGTGGTTGCACCCATCGCCACTGCATCGACTTGGCCCACTGAGCCAACTGCTCATCGCACACTTTGGCTTCCGATCGCAAAGGATCCAGCTTTCTATCGCAGCCTGGGAAGAAGCATCGTTTGAACAGCTCGAACTGCCATGGCGCTAGCATTTCTGCTCGTTCGATCGGCAGGCCGGCCAGTGTCAACTGATCGCAGACACCGATCCGCTGAGTCGATTCGAGGACCCAGGCGGTGAGTTCGTCGGCGTTGCTTCCGTACATCAGATCGTTCCCGACATCGCAGACCAGCGCGAAGCGCCTGGCGACGGAGAGTCTCCGCCATGGTTCGACCCAAGCCGCATCCTGGATCGCTGGCAGACGCCAACCCACGACTCGATTCCGTCGACCATAGCTGCGACCGTGCCCGGCGACGAGGATCAGATGCCATGGGGAAGGAAGTTGTCGAGACAGCCAGCGGACTAGGTGCAATCGATGTCGACGGACATTGCTAGCACCAAGAATCAGGATGCCGGTTCCCGGTCGATCGTCCATTGGTTGGGGAGCGAAGGTGGGGGGCATGGAAAATGGCTCCTGGGGCCGGGAGTCACCATGGTCGGCCCATGCCGCTGGTCTGGATCGTCTGAAAGTTTGAAAAGGCGAGAATCAGAAACATCATGCCGAGGAAGCGATCGCCAGTTTGCAACTGCCACATTCCCAGAAGAGCTCCTGCGACGACGCTTAGCCAGCTGGCTTCCAACCATCCTTGGCCACCTTGGACGATGGAGATGATCGACTGGGCAGCTCGTCCTCCATCCAGGGGCAGGATCGGTGCCAGATTGACCAGAGCCCAGAAGATGCTGGGGGTGACCAGAAAGGAGATGGTGGCGGCGATCGATGCGTTGGTTGGCACGACCCAGCGCTGCGGCACTGGCAGTCCAATCTTCATCCAAAGATTGGCGATCCAGGGATCGGGGCGATAGCCGCAGGCGACGGCGACAGCCACCACGGCCAATGCCAGCAGCAATTGCGCCGCTGGGCCTGCTAGCGCCACCACCAGATCCTCGGTGGGCTTGAGCCGACGCAGTCGGGCTCCCCGCCAACTCCCGAATCCCTCTGGGATGGCCAGACCGCCAAAGTGATAGAGCACCACTAGCGATCGGATTCCGTACCATCGGAAGGCAAGGGCATGACCGAACTCGTGTACCAGGATCGATACCAGCATCGCCGCGACCCAGATCGCCAGCAGCAGCGCAAGTCCTGGAGTCTCGAACCCGGCTTGCGCGTAGGCGCGATCCAGTCCTCGAGCCCACTCGTAGCCCCAGGCGGCAGCGATCACCCAGAAGGTCCAGGCCACGCGCACCGGAAAGCCCAGGATGTTTCCTCGCCAATCGTAGGGCGATTCAGGGGGCACTTGCAGCAACATGATGGAGAGGGATCCCGTGTGTCGATGAACATGGACTGAGGTCTTCCAGCAGCGGTCCGGCAAGAGGGAGTGCGGTGAGGGTGAGTTGGATCCAACCCACGCTTTCTGCCGCGATCAGGTCTTGCATCGAAAGGCAACCGGCACCGGACGCTGGCGGTAAGATACCTCGAGACCAAGGGGGGGACGATCGTTCGTCCTGGTCGCCGACCTAGGGAGGGAACGAAAGAAGGAGGTCGCATCCTTGCGAACACTCCCGCCCCTAGCATAACGGGATCGCCAAGCTTGGTGGAACGATCCTCCATTTTTCTTGCGGTCGGGGAAAAATCAGGGCGTGCCTGCGATCGGAGAAAAATGAAATTGAGGCCAAAAAGGATCGAAAACAGTGACTTCTTTGCGTCGCCGGCGGACGATTAGAATGGCGATCGTGCGGGCCGCCGCCGACCATGCTGCCGACCATGCTGCTTTTCCATGCGGAGTGGCCGCGCTGGAAGGCTCAGGTCGATCCCAAGGGGATGCCCAGCAGGAGCCTTTGCCAGTGGGAGCCTGGGCTTTCGGCACTTTCCGCCGACTGCCTCATTTGGAAGTTGATTTTTCGCGCGGGATGCAACGACTCATGCAACGCTACCAGAATCGAATGCGACTCTTTTTCAAAAACCGGCTGGTCGGCATGTTGGCCATCGGGGTTTTGATGATCGGGTGGTGCACGCAGGGTGCGATGTCGCTGGCGCGGGGAAAAGATCTTTCACCGGCGGAAAGCCAGGCGGTGCGTTCGCTGCTTTCCAATCGCTGCTTTGCTTGTCACGGACCGGATGAGGAGAAGGTGGAGGCAGGGCTGAGGCTGGATCAGCGCGAGTCCGCACTTGGGCTGTTGCCATCCGGAGAGCGGGCGATTGTGGCAGGGGATCCGAATGCCAGCCAGCTGATCGATCGCATCACCTCCACCGATCCGGATGTCCGGATGCCACCCCCTGCATTTGGAGACGGACTCCGTGATGACGAAGTCGAATTGCTGCGAGGTTGGATTGCGGCTGGAGCCCCACAGGTGGCACACTGGTCGTTCTCGTCGCCCAAGCAACATGCCGTGCCCGAAGTCGCCTCGACAGGTTTGCCCTCCAATGACCCGATCGATCGGTGGGTGGAAGCGGCGCGTACCAACCACCGGATCAGTGGATCGCCACAGGCCGATCCAGCCACGCTGCTGCGACGGGTGTCGCTGGATCTGACTGGATTGCCACCGACTGCTGAGGAATTGGAGGTCTACCTTTCCGATGCGGATCCCAATGCGCTGGTCAAGCAGATCGATCGCTTGCTTGCCTCGCCAGCCTATGGGGAGCATCAGGCGCGGCGATGGCTGGATTTGGCGAGGTATGCCGATTCGGCTGGCTACGCAGACGATCCTCCCAGAACCATCTGGGCGTACCGCGACTGGGTTGTGCAGGCGCTCAATGAGTCGCTCCCTTTCGACCAATTCACTCGTCTGCAGCTTGCCGGCGACTTGCTGCCTCATGCAACCACACGGGATCTGATCGCCACCGCCTTCCACCGCAACACGCTGACCAATAACGAAGGGGGCACCAACGACGAGGAGTTTCGCAACGTGGCGGTGGTCGATCGCGTCAATACAACCATGGCGGTCTGGATGGGACTGACGATGGCTTGCGCGCAGTGCCACAGCCATAAATACGATCCGATCAGCCAGCGGGAGTATTTTCAATTCTTCGATCTCTTCAATCAGACGGAGGATGCCGACCGCGGGGATGAAAGCCCTCGGATCGATCTCCTGACGGCTCAACAAGAACTCGACCAGAAGCGGTGGCAACTGGAAGTCGATCGCCTGCGAGGGGAACTGCAGCAGCCGATCGATCGGCTGAAGCAAGAGCGGCTGGATTGGATGGCGCAGATCGCGAGGCCAGTCCCTTGGAATTCTTTTTCTGAGGGGACTCTTTGGTTGGAATCGGCTTCCTCTCAGCGACGGCAATTCCAGAACCACCGTCTCCTTGGCCTCCTTGGGATCGATCCGCACCGCAGACGACTGGA
>JBJSWM010000079.1:0-1419 GCA_046085865.1 Pirellulaceae bacterium | reverse complement strand
CAGCGACCTGGGCTGGACCTGATCCCAGGCAACCCCATGCCGGTGAGCGATCTGCTGCAAGCGGTCCAGTTCTAGCATGGCAGTTTTTCGCCATCGTTCATGCGCAATCCCCATCACAGTGGCAACAGCACACCAACGGTGTGCGATGAGATAGCCCATGGCAACGCCCCAGGTTATCTCATCGTCGTGCCTTTGGCACTTGAAGACAGATTCCGAAGGGTCGACTCCACCAAAACATAGGGTACCACGGAACCGTCACGGGATCTTTATCATTTCAGCGCTACCACCCATTCGGCGGCTACCAGCAAGTTAAAAAGTACAATGCGACAGCCCAGAGCATCGCCGCGGGTACTTTTTCCTCGGCGCGAATCGATCATGGAACGCCACCAAACGTTTCGCGCCGTACCGCTAAGCTTGGGCCGCAATTCGAGCGTGCCAGGGTTGTGTAGCAGTGGGTGGCCATTCGCCTACAAAATTGCCTGATGGACCAGAAAATAGGACTTTCGACAGCCGCTCTCCCGGACCGTTCAGCTCATGGCGTCGATCTCTCGGAGTCACCAAGGCATAGGGATTCAAGAGAAGCCTTTCGCTCCGTCGACTCTCCGTGGCTCTGTGTCTCCGTGAGAGACAAATAGGCGGGACCAGGGGTTTTTCGCCCCATCGAGACCCAATGAATCGGCGGATCGACTATGATTCCCGCCCTGGCTTTCGTCGCCGAGGTTTCCCCGTCGACCTCAGTCTTCGCGCTTTCGGGGCGGCAAGTCTCCTCGCAGCCAGCGCCGAAGAAAATCGGTCAGACCGGCGTAACGAAACGTGCCATCGATGTAGTGTTCGATCACGTAGAAGGCGAAATAGTACGCGCGACAGCAACCCCAGATGGCGATCCCCAGAAGAAACGCAGTGCTCCACTTGGGATGCTTCAGCAGCAGCAAGGCACCGGCCAGAAGACCGGTGGCCAGCATCAAACACCCCTTCAGATAAAGCAGTTTAGGATTCTTCAGATCGGCCATCCGCGTAGTGCTCCAGGTAACCGCACTCTTGGCATCGCCAGATCGTCACAGGCAGGCCATCGAATTGGCGACTGAGTGAATACCATGGCGCTTTCTTCAGAGGAACACGAATAGAGGGGCTCAAAGAAGAGGGTGCAGGCTTCCCACGAAACCAGAATACAGGGAACGTGACTCCATGGCTGGAATCGATCGAGTAGCCTTCCTCCATCGCGCCACTGCACTTGGCACAAACCTTATGCGGTTGGGTCATATCTGGAGGTCCATGGAATCATTGAGGACGCTTTGGTGAAAAACCAAAAATCGATTTTGTATTGTAGCCACCATCGCCAGATGGTGGATGTGCGGAAGGGACGCTGTTCACGGCCATCCACCGCGAGGACGCGGTGGCTACGAGGATGGTGGATGTGCG
>JBJSWM010000078.1:0-6229 GCA_046085865.1 Pirellulaceae bacterium | reverse complement strand
CTGGAGTTGCGGTCGAATTCGTAGGTTATGGGGACGCCGTTGGCGGTGATGCGGAAGAAACTGTCATCCACCACATCCTGGCCGCCACGGATTGGCACCTGGAGCACTAGAGAACCGACCACTTCCAATGTGGTTCTTGGTGCGACACCTGGAGTGCCAGAAAGACCAATGCTTGGGGCCAAAGCGACGGAAACTTGATGGTCTGCCGTACCGCCCAGTGAGATATTGCCGTTGCTCAAATGCAATGGATCCAGGTCCAGATCCGCGTCCTTGATGATCTGAGCGGTTCGGATACCGATCTCATCCGGAGTTTCTGTCACGAGGAATGGGATTGGAATCCTGCCGGCCGCGACGCTGCTATCGAGAGTGTATTCAAAAGTCTTCGTCACACCTGCATAGGTGATCGAGAAGGATTGGCCATCGGAAATCGTCCGTGAAACTCCCACCAACGCTAGTCGGCTGCTCATGATCAACGCGTCGCCATTGGCCGGAAGGCCAAGGTAGACCACATCGCTACCGATCAATTGAGCCTGGACCTTCAGTGGGCTTCGCTGGATCGCCTGCAGCATCTGCACGGCGACATCTGTCGCGGTGCTGGCGGCCGACGTATCGATGATCGTCGTGCCGTTGCTGGTGACGCCGTCGGTGTCAAACTCGAAGGTGATCGTCGTCAATCCATCGGTCAGCGAGAACATCTGTCCGTCGGTGATACCGCCCGGCCGTGCCCCCAAAGCGGGAACCTTCAGCCCCCAGGTTGCATTCGGTTGACTCAACGACGAGAACGTGGTGTTCAGTCGGACATTGGCGACCGATCCCAAATAGACGACACCGCCCGGAAGCAGTCGCGGGGTGACGCGAGCCGAGGAGCCAGCGATGGCGTCCACGATCTTCTGCGCGATGATCTCACGGGTGTCGGAGCTAGTGAACGGAATCGCGATGTTGCCCGCCAGAACCGTCCCATTGCGACCCAGCTCGAAGAAGATTTCTCCGCGTCCGTCGTCGATCGAGAAGCGATCGCCATCGGCCAGACCACCTGCAGCACCACCGGCCAAAGGCACCGTCATTTGCAGGCCGCGAGGCAACTGCATCTGATAGCCGCTGTCGAATTCGAAGTAGACGATCCCGTTGGCATCGTCGGTAATAGTGAACTGATCACCATCTTCGATCTGGTCGCCACGCGGTGCTTCCAGAACGAAACGGTCTTTGTTGTTCAGCGAGATCTCATAGACGCGTCCCTGACGCCAGACGCCTGCCAGCGGCGTGAGGATGATCTCGTTGGTCGTCTCATTGAACGCATAAACGTAATCGATCCCCTCTCGTAGCAGCCGACCATCTTCAAACAGAGTCACGCTGCGGCTTGGAACCAGGAGTTCAGTGAGATTCGGACCCTTCAACTGGATTCGGAATTCCCGCACCACACCCTGAGTCAGTTCGACGTACGATTCGGCACGATCGCGATCATTGCCCGCCGAGTCGTTATCGACTGGGATGACCAGATGAGCCGTCGGGCCCACCGCTTCCGGGCGATCCAATGCGCCACGATCCTTGAAGACGTCTGCACCCAAGCCTGAAGGGGTCGAAACCTCAGGATCGTCGACTCGCAGCAATCCCACCGCATCCCGTTCGGGCGCAAGAATCGGCGAGTTGGAAATGCCCATCGCTTGCTTGATCGTCCGAAAACCCTCGCGTTCCTGCAGCGAGTCGATGCTGCTGTCGATGACCGGAGAGAATCGGGCTGGAAGGAACTGGCTGGCCTGCGCGTTGACGAAGACACGTGTCGAACCGGGGACGGTGGTGTTGAAATCGAGTCCCGTGTTCGGAATATTTGTGGGATTCGTCTCGATACCCTGATTCAGCCGGTTTGCGGCGATGCCCGATTCCGTGAACTGATAGACCGAACCTGACAGAATCACCTCGCCTGGTTTCGGGTCGGCGTTGGAAGCTGTCCCAAAGGGTGCGGAGGTGCTACCGTCGAATGTCCGGCTTTCGGCGTCGACAACCGGGGTCTGCACGTTCACAAACACGTTGTTCAGGATGGTCGGACTGGCTCCTTCGGACACCAGAATCCCGGATTCCGGATAAAGCTGGTCCAGGTTATTGCCTTCGTTGAAGTCGGGGTCAACCAGGAACGCGCCGTTACCACGAATGTAGGCGGCATTGGATATCACCACAAACCGTTCGGTGGTTCCATCACCTGCGGATGTCGAACTCAGTCGTCCAGACGCAGTTCGGTCGTGCCCGATACCCTGTCCGGAGTGGGTTGGCGCGCTTCCGTCAGGCCTTCCACCGAACAGCGGCAGACCTCCTTGCACTCCAGAAATACCGCCCAGGGCGATGGCGGATACCGGACCGATCGGACTGGCTAGCCCGAACGTTCCATTGGAGAGATTCTGAATGTTTGGCAGGACGGGATTCCCGCCATTGCCCGCGTTGATGGCGCCGGCGATCGCGCGAGCGATATCGGGAGCCCGATACTCGTTGTTGATCGCAATAGGAATGTTGCCAGGCTGGGGCGCATTGCCGTTGACCAATTCGAAGGTCACTTCGTTGGTCCCCGAAGCGAAATCGGCGACCTGACCAATAGTGAATGTATCACCGATCTGGTACTGGCTGAAATCCTCGACCGTGATCGTGAATTTCTGTGGATGCATCACCTGCAGATTGATCGCATAGGCACCGGTCGAGTTGCCATCGGTGCGATTGCCCAGCGACAGCGGATCGTAGCTATTGTTGCCAGAACTGCTGACCCCCACATAGTAGACGCCAGGCTGCGTCGCCGTGAAGTCGATGTAGGGATCGTTCGAAGGAGCTTCGCCTGGTGCTGGATCGTTGTTGCTGATCGTCACCAGGTTTCCACGCGAGTCACGGAAAGTCTGTGCAACCCCTTGGCTGTTGAAGATGCGAAGGACGGAATCGAGCGGCCCTGCCGAATCGATATCGATCCGGACCCGGTCGCCAACATCCAGTTTGAACTGATAGAGGTCGACATCGTGGGTGGCGCTAGCTCGGTACTGCGAGCTGTCGCCGATCACCCCATTGGCCGTGTAGGCAATTGGATTATGTGCAGTCCCCTGCCAAGTCTGCACCGAAGTGCTCAGGGTATCATTTGGTTCCGCAACCGGAGAGCCACCATTGAAGGAAGCTCGTCCATCATTTCCATAAACCGTATTGTTGACGATCCGAACAAATGGTTGGGCACCTTCCGCCACATCGACGCGGCGAATATCAAACGGTCGGCCACCCACCTGTGGTTCCCAGTAGATGTTCGTGACACCTTCCAGGTAGACCGCAGGGCGGTTGTAGTAATTGGGGTAGCCTGCACGCGCGACCTGCGAAGCACCTGCCAGCGGCGCCAGAAGTGAGGGAGCCACCGTGGCACGGACGTTTTGAGTTGTTCCGTTCGTGACCAAAATACTTCCCAGGATCGAATCGCGGAGCGACTGTGCGACTTCCATGGCAGTCGATCCGAAGACTGTGCCCCCGAATCGAAGGTACTGCGAACCGGTCGATTCTCGGTAGTAAACTGGAGTGCTGGTGTCGCGCCAGCCATTCCCGCCAACCACACCGCTACCGTAGGTTCCGTTGCCGGGGTTTTGCCCCCCGGCGACATCTTCAAACTCCATCCGAGCGCGAACGCGTCCCGAATCGATCACCATCACATCGCCATCATCGATGAACCATCCGAATTGATCGCCTTCCGCATTCTCGACCAGGGTTGGAGGTGGTTCGTTGGCGCCGATCTGAGTCGGGGTAATCATCCAGATCGGGTTCTCACCCTGGACATGGACGCCCCCCAGACCGCCGCTCTCCAAAACGTTGTTCTGGATCACGACTCCTGGAGCAAATCCACCCACCAGTTTGTTGTTCAGTTCCCGCAGGTTTCTCACCGCCCCCGTTCCGGTGCCGACCAGAGGTGGCAAGTTCTGCATCATGGCAGCAGCAGCACCGGTGACGACATCACGGGGATCCTGAATCCGATCGCCGGCATCCGACCAGACCCCGTAATCGCGAGCGTGGCGAATGAAATTATTTTGGACGACCACCAAACCCTGGTCGCGATTCACATTCTGGTCGCTCTTTCCAGTGTGGAAGATCGCTTCCAGTCCATTCCAAGTTCGTACCGACTTGGTGGTCGACATCGATCGACTGGCAACAAACAGGGCGCTATCGCCACCAGTGTCTGTCGTGTCCGCAACGACGATCCGGATCGTGTGCTCGCCTGCCCCAAGCCCAAGTGCTTCGATCGTCAGTGGCAATGTGTACCCATCGAATCCAATGCCCTGGAGAGCGACCCCAGCATCGTTCGGATCGTTGTTGACGAAGAGTTGTGGGTTCGTCGCGCCCAGACCCAGCGGGTTACCGCCGTTGATGGTGCCCGTTCCGATTCGCGAAGTGGTTCCAGGTACGACCGCGTAGTTGACCCCGTCGATGAAGACGGCCACGGCGTCACGCCCGAGGAACTCGTTGTACTCTTCGGAAGCGAAAATCAGGTCGAGGTAGAGGTTGCCTCCTTGATTGCCGTTACCGAACTGGAAGGTGAATTCCAGGACAGTCGAGTCGGTGGTGGTGACACCCAGCGCGGCGTTGGTCATCGCATCGCCCGAGTTGCTGGAAACACCGCTCGATCGATCCGACGTATTGGGACCACGAGCCCCTGCGACATTGCCGGTCGACAGAAGGATTCCGTCGACGCCATTGAAGGTGGCCAGAGCAGCGGACTGTGTGCCGCCGGTGTAGGAAGGAGCGACTGTGTTGGTGGCCGTCAGGCCTGTTCCAAGAATCTCATTTCGCAATGTGACGGCACTGGTCGTCTGGCTGCGAATCTGCAGCGACTGAGGCTGGAAAATCCGGAAGTCACCGGATGCACGTCCAAGCAGATCAATCCGGGCGTCACCACCCGTATTGCCGGATGCAACTCCACCGGTGGAAGTGGCCTGCACTTTAAGTCGCGACTGCACGCTTGGATTGTTGATCGCATCCCGGATCGCACGGGCCACCACCGTCGCGCTGTCGGTCGACTGGAAGCGGATCTGCACATTTCCAAGCCCCACGACATTGTCGGTCGTGAATTCGAAGGTGATCTTGGTGCTTCCGTCGCTCAGATCAAACGTGTCGCCATCGCGCAGCAGACGCCCTTCAGGAGCCACCAACGTTGTTTGCTGAGCATTTCGGTCGTTGGTGTCCCAGGCTTTCTCTAGTGTCAGGCCGGAAAGAAGTGTGGAAGTGAAAAAGTCTTCCGCCTTGCGAATCTCAACTTGGTACTCGCCAGTGAGAACACTTCCGGCAGGCATCGAACGCGTATTGAAAGTCGCATCCGACGGACTGTTGGTGATGACTTCGCCTCGTTCGGCAAAACCGATGACGAAGTCGTCGATATGAACGCCGGTCGTATCGGCGTTATCACCCACCGTGTTGTAGCGGTAGACAAGTTTCAAACCATCCTGGCCAGCAAAACTGGAAAGGTCGACACGCGCCTGCAACCACTGGCCGCCACCGGTGAGTCGAGTTGGAGCCGCTGGTGCGCTATTGGAAGCAATCAAGGTCTCGGACCCGTTACTTCTGCGAACCAAGACATCAAACACGTCATTGGCGTCGGACGAAAGTTGATAAGTGAAGTACAGGACCGGTAGATCGGATGCGGAGTAGCCGCCCAGGTTGAATGCATTAGAGACCAGATCCCCAGCGGCTCCTCCAGGTTGCGAAATCGACTTGGTGGTCGAGCTGGCAAACGCAAAGCTTTGGCTGCCACGATGTCCAGGTACCCCCGCCTGGGCATTGGAAAGATGCCAGAGGTTACGTGGATCAGAACCGCCGGTGAAGCTGCGATCGAAAAGCTGCGGCAAGGCAGGTGCCGCACCGGTCTGCAACGGCAAACTCTCCAGGCTGTCTTCCGCAAGGCGCTTGACCGAAGGAACAGGAGCTCGGCGAACATTGGTGTCGGTCATTGCTGCAGGTGTTCTTGCTGCACTGGTCACCGCCAGCAGATAAGTTCCCGAAGCGAGTGCCACCGGACCGATGAATGGGTCTTTCGCACCAACCGAACCTCGCGACAGATCGTCGAGGTCTTGAAGGGCCTGTGGGCGGCGACGGTCGTCGGTGATGTTGCTGTCTTCGCCAATGTGGATCAGTTCGTAGGTCTCGGAAGTACCGAAGCCGGTGACACGATAAAGAGCCAGCGATGTGTCGGCGCGGTTCAGCCCGTCCGCGTAATCCATATCGAAAACGACTG
>JBJSWM010000077.1:0-6874 GCA_046085865.1 Pirellulaceae bacterium | reverse complement strand
GCCAAAGGAGACCAGACCGAAATGTCCCACGACCATCCAGCGCATCAGACTGTACAGCAGCAGGGGGCTCCAGCACATAACCGCCAATTTGCTCGCGTCCCTTATCGCCCGTCGAAACGGCTGTCGATCATTCGTCCAACGCCACCATGCGATCATCAAAGGCCACAGAACCAGCAGAAAAAGGAAGGCAGGCCGGATCAGGATCGTCGCAAAGGTTAGGCAGGCAACCGTCCACAACCAACCGCCGGTCCAGTTCGACTGTCTGCGTCCCAGAGCTTCCATCATCGCTGCTGTCGACATCAATGCCATCGACATCGCCAGCGTATCACTGATGACCACTCGCGACCAGGAATGGAGAAAAGGATGGTTTCCCAGTACGATCGCGATAGCAATGAGTGCATAGCGATCGATTCCCCAGAGCCTCATGGTTGCCAGCAGGCACCCAACAGCCGCCAGCCAGATCGCGCCATGAATCCAGGGAACCCAGTCGAGAGATCCAAGCGTCTCCATGAGGTCCAGGAACAGCGGATAGCCCGGAGTTCGGAAATCCTGAAGCATCCGTGTCACGGAAGATGTAGGAGCCTCCAGGTAACTCTTGGTATCGATTTCGATTTGAGTTTCCATGCGCCCGCAGATTCCCGAGAGGATCAGGAAGCTGGTCGCAAGACCGACATAGAGCAAAACGCCTTGGGGCCAAGGTATCCTAGGCTTGGAAACAGGCGGCTGGATCGAATGCATGGGGGACTTTTCAACCTTCAGGGCGTGTTCAAATGCTGCCAGCGTAGATCGGATTGAGCGGCTGGAGTTCGACGGACTTGCCAGGCATCCGACTGGAACCAACGATTCCACCATTGAGCTAGGCTGAGCAGGGCAAAGAGCCGGTAGCCATGATCGATGATTCCTCTTCGATGCTCTTCCTGCCAGCGTTGCAACTGCCTCCATTCTAATAGCCCCGTGCTTAGGCAGAATCCTTCGTCGACTCGATCCGCAAGGGCTTCTGTCCAGGGGCCTCGCAGCCATGCGGATACGGGAATCAGGAAACCGGATTTCTTGCGATCGACCCAAGATCGCGGGAAGTCCTTGGCCAGAAGGTCTCGCAGCGGTTTTTTCCCAATCCCCCACGATCTTTTCGCGGCGGAGGGAATCGCTAAAGACGCTTCCACGACATCGCGGCCCAGGAATGGAACCCGCACTTCCAGTCCATGGTCCATGCTGGCTCGATCCACCTTCAGCAGCATATCATTGGGCAGATGAAAAGAGAGATCGAGGTGCAGTGCCAGTCCCAGTCGGTCGAGCCATGGGGGGGCGTTGTGAAGCGATTCGGCGTAGCGTTGTCGCGGGTCGGTCGCTGCCAGAAGCTGTTTGGTCTTGGGGGTACCGATCGTCGCAAGGGCATCGGGTGAGATCAGCATGCGCCAGCTGGCATGGTCCGTCGGCCAGTCCTCTGAGGCACCCTCCAGGAATCGCTCCAGCTTCAGAGCCAAGCTGTATTTCTGGTTCCCGCCAGGCAGTTGCTTTAGCCATCGACCGGGAAGAGCGCGGATCCGTCGTGCGGGAGTTCGTCGCCACCAAGCGGCCATGCGCGTGGCATCATAGGTTTCGTAGCCACCCAGAAGTTCATCGGCTCCGTCACCGGAAAGGAAGACTTTGCCATCCGGTCTGGCGCCCGCGCACAACTCCCAGAAGGGAAGAAGGGAGTTATCGAGCAAGGGGGTGTCGCTGCTGGCGGAAGCGAGTTCCCATGCCTGCCAATGCGGGGATTCCAGCCAATGGGTTTGATGCTTTGTTCCGTAACGATCGGCGACTCGCATCGCTTCCTGCTGCTCGCCAAACGACTCTTCCTGCATTCCGATGCAATGGGTCGACATCGTCTTTCCCGCCGTCGATACCGCGCGAACAATCGCTGTCGAATCGAGTCCGCCGCTGAGAAATGCACCCACGGGGACATCCGCGACGAGCTGATCGCGGACCGATCGCTGCAAGGCGTTCTCCAGTCGGATGCACGCTTCTTGCCTGGTGGTCCTGGGTGGTTCATCGGGATAAGGAAGCTGGTACCAACCACGCACCTCCTGTTTCTCGGGAGTGATCGAGATCCAGCTTCCTGGGCGCAATTGCTGGATCCCCAGAAAGCCGCTTCGTGGTGCCGCTGGATACCCCAGGACCAAGGTTTCGGTGATCGCCTCCAGGTCGGGTTGGGGCGGCAGGGAGTCGACGATCAGCAATGCCCCTGCCTCGGAAGCGAACGAGAAGAGGCCACCGCGATCCTGGTAGTAGAGCGGCTTGATACCCAGGCCGTCTCTGGCCAGCCAGAGCTGGCGATCGCGAGGTGACCAGATTGCCAGCGCGAACATTCCATCCAGGCGATTCAAGCAGTCGACGCCCCATTGCTGGAATGCTTTCAGCACCACTTCGGTATCGGTTCGAGTGCGAAATGACCTTCCCACCCCCTCCAGCTCGCGGCGTAGGTCCCCGTGGTTGTAGACCTCGCCGTTGTAGACGATCGCCCAGCCGCTCTCGGGGTCGACCATCGGCTGATCCCCTTCGGACCGCAAGTCGAGGATCGATAGTCGTCGATGGATCAGTCCCGTGGATCGATCCAGCAGCACTCCTCCCGCATCGGGACCGCGATGCCAGAGCCGGTCGGCCATCCGACGTGCACGCTCCGCATCGGCTCGCCATCCAAGATCTCGATAATGGAACCAACCGGCGATACCGCACACCCGTTCGTCCTCAACACCAAATAGGATCGCTTGGCCGATTCATGTTCCGGTCGATGGCTTGTCGGCCACTGCCGGATCCTCGGCTCGGCCGCCGAATGCATGAAGAAAAACGAAAAGAACCACAAGACCCGCGACCAAGCAGATCGATGCGGGAACGCCTAGGGCGCAAGGTATGGTTCCGCATAGCACCGCGACCGAAGCGCTCAAGAGTGCATACGGCATCTGGGTCCGCACATGTTCCATGTGATGGCACTGACTGGACCGCGACGAGAGGATCGTCGTGTCGGAGATCGGGGAGCAATGGTCACCGAAGATGGCTCCCGCAAGCACGGCTCCCAACGAAGAAATCATGATCGGGTCGTATGGATCGACTGCGCCTTGGGCGGTCTTGAGCGCCTGAACCACCAACGGAATGGCGATCGGAAACAGGATTCCCATCGTCCCCCAACTGGTGCCAGTAGAGAATGAAACGGCAGCTCCCAGGAGAAAGATCAGGGTTGGATAGGTCCACAGAGGAAGGCGATTGTCCAGCAGCGACGCTAGGTAGTTGCCAGTCGCCAGATGCTCTTCCCCCGAAAGGTGACTGAGGGTCCAGGAAAGCCAGAGGATCGCTAGTGCGGGGGCCACATGGAGCGTTCCGTCCAGAATCGCCTTTCCAATCGCGGCAGGTATCACCGAGCCCTTCCAGGCGGCGATGGCTGCGGCTACCAGTAGGCCAAGCAAGGATCCGATCATCAGGGCATCGTACGAATTTCCATTGCCGATGATCAGCGCTACCCGCCGCAGCCAACCGGTCCCCGAGTCGATGTTCCCAGCCGCGACAGCTTCCACGCCGGTCTTCCACAGCCAATAGCAGACCCATCCTACGGTGACCAGGATCGGGATCACCGCGAACCACCACTTCCCATGGACCGAATCCCGCTCGCTTGCATCTCTTGTCACACCATGCAATTTTTCATCGACCCCACTGCGCCACATCGATTGTTCCGCTTTCAGCATGGGGCCGAAATCTTTGCCAGACCATGCCACCATCCAGACGAAGGCAAGCATGAAAAGGACGTAGAAGCGGAACGGGATCGTGGCAACCAGGATGGCAAAGGTCTCGGTACCTAATGGCATTCCCGCATCGGCAAACCCTTTTTCGATCAGCGACAACTCGGTCGCCACCCAGGTGCTCACCAGGGCCAGTCCCGAAACAGGCGCTGCGGTGCTGTCGACGATGAAGCTGAGTTTCTCGCGAGAGATGCGCAGACGGTCGGTCAGGGGACGCATGGAAGATCCAAGCAGCAGCGTGTTGGCGTAGTCATCGATGAAGATGATCAAGCCCAGCAACCAAGTCAGAGCCTGCCCTCGACGACGGGTTCTCGCCAACGGTGTCAATGAACGTACGATCGCCAGCATGCCTCCCATGCGATGGATCAGTGCGACCTGGGCGCCGAGAAAAATCGTGAAGAGAAAAACCTTCGCATGGTCTCCAAGTACCAGCGGAATGACCTGCGAGCGATCCCATTTGGAGTCATTTAGGTTCGGCCAAAGGTGGCTGCCGACCATCGATACCACCCAGTCGCGACAGGCCCCCCAAGCGTAGCTGAGCCCTGTGGCGTCGGGGTGGGTGGCAAGATAAGACCCGGGGGCCGAAGGAAGCAACCAGACGGCGATGCCTATCCCCGCCAGGAGGCTTGGGAGGACGCGGTGGGTCGCAATCGCCAATGCAATCGCAGTCAGGGAGGGTAGCACCGACAGGAAACCAAGATCGTCGCCACCAGATCCCATCGATCGCGATCCTTTCAAGGAGGCCCATCATGCGGCAAATAGAGGTCCAGGCAACATCCCACCTGACCCCTTTGATTCCACTCGGCCCAACCTCCGTGAGCCGCCATCAGTCGATCGATCCTGGCCAATCCCAGACCAAGGCCGCGTCCTGATTCCCTGCCACTATAGTATAAATTCCATGCACGGTCCGCCTCCCCGGCTTTCAGGCCAATCCCCTGGTCCCGCACCGAGACGACGACCCATCGGCTATTCTCCCGCGCACCAATCTCCATCTGAATCGAGATCGGATCCCCAGGTCGACTCGCCTCGCACGCGTTCTTCACCGCACAGCGAAGCACTTCTTCCATGGCGGATGGGTCCAAATGACTCCAAAGAGGAGCCGTTGTCGAAGGCACTTCCAGTCGCATTCGGTATCCCTGGCAGAGCGCCTCCAGCCTCGTTCGAAGACTCGCAAGCCACTTTGCAATGTCGATCCGCTGCGTATGGAGTTGCGGCGGCTGCACGCAATACATCAATTCGGCCAGCATCTCATGGGCTCGCTGAGCCTGCTGGGCGATGGTGGACAGATACCTCTTTCTCACCGAATCAGACTCGGTTCCCAGCAGCATTTGGGCTCTCGCAGATATGTTCCCGAGCGGATTGTTGATCTCGTGCGAGAGACCATAGGCAAGGTCGTAAAGCTCCTTGCGGCTCCTTGCAACGCGGTCGAAAGCCAACTGGTCGATTTGCGCTACATGGAGTAGGCAGCGGTGGCAGTTTTCGATCGCCCGCTGCCACGCCCGTCTCCGCTCCGCCTCCTCAATCGACTCCCCAGCCGAAGCGCAGGAGCCAATGGGCCACCCTCGCTCTAGATGATCCAGCAGCAGGCGTAGGTCCTGCGAGAGCTCTTGTCCCAGGACATCCGATAATGACCCGGGCAGCCGAATACCATGTCGATCGGACCAGCACCACAGCGACTCCTTTAGCCACTTCCGATCGGTCGGGCCCGGAGGTGGAATCAGGGTCGCTGCCAACTCCCAAAGTGCTGCAATCGAGGGAGAGGCTGATTCACGATCGTCCACCTTCAAGGCTCCCCGATCGCCATCCTGAGCAAGAATGGTTCGATTCCTTATGAGCTAGAAGTGCCCCTGACTTCCCAGCCGAAGTTGCCCTGCTCGTCAACGGCCATGAGCTCCAAGCAAGTAGAAGCAGTGGAAAACAGCTCGAAGCTTCACTCTGGGCTCGTCGAATCCGAAAACTCCAGGCTATGGATCGAAGCGGTTTTCGCCGCCCACGATCCAAAAGGTAGACACGCAGAATCGGCTCCGTCAGCCAGCAGGCCGCTCGATCTCAATCAGGTCACAAACCCGTTCCAGCAGGGTGTCGGTCGTGAACGGCTTCTGCAGAAAGTCGTTCGCTCCCGATTCCTTCAGTTCGGTCACCTTGGAGGGTTCGACCATCCCCGAGATGCAGAGGATTTTCACTGAGTCGAGACTTCGATCGCTTCGAACGTGCTGGCATACTAGTTTGCCGTTCAAATCAGGGAGCATCACATCCAAAACGACGATGTCGGGACGGAACTCTTTGACCTGCATCCCTGCATCAAAACCGTTATTGGCTGTGCGCAGTTCAAACCGGCCATCGCGCTGAAATGCATCCGACATCAGATCGACCAAGTCCTGGTCGTCGTCGACGATCAGCAACTTCTTCTTGCCACTCTCTAAGGCATCGGTCGGGATGCCATTTTCTTTCATGAAGTTGTAGAGGTGGTCGCGAGGGATTCGGCGAAAGCGACTCCCTGGCACCCGGAACCCTTTGAGCGTCCCGTTGTCGAAACAACGAATGATCGTTTGCTGACTGACTTTGCAGATCTTTGCCGCTTCGCCAGTCGTGAACACCGTCTTCAATGAGGACATTATCATCACCCTTCCTGGAATTTCCGAGGGCTACCAGTCTCGTGCAGGACCGATTTGCCTGCCTGGACCCCAGCCATCGTACGCACGCGCCTCCAAGCCCCTTACGCCACTCGATTCAACGCCAATTGCCCGCGTGGTTGATGGATGACTACCTATCAATCCAGGACGTCCTGAACCTCTTGGTCCACGCAGGTTCCCGACAAGAAGCCTTTAACCGAGCTTACCGAGTTTCGCATATTGCCAAAATATAACGATTCCGAAGATTGGGTCAAGATTGACAGATATTCCACCGGGATTTCCCCTTTTGGGGCGGGGTTTGGCTATATCCGTTCGACAGCACTGGCAGAATTCCTCAGATGCGCCATCGCTTTAGGGAGGCAATAATTGCTGAAAAACGCTCTGCGAAGGCATGAAGATGGGCTAGCGGAATTTGGCTAACGGCAATTTCTGGCCCGTTTTCTATCCGGCCAAGCTTTGAAAAAGCTT
>JBJSWM010000076.1:0-1469 GCA_046085865.1 Pirellulaceae bacterium | reverse complement strand
GGTGATCGAATCACCCAGCAAAGCGACGCTGGCGTGTTGCCAGTCCTCTGCCGCACTCAGTGCTCCAACATCATGCAGCAAAGCGGCTTCCAGCGCCTCCAGATCGTTTGGAAATTCCTCCGATGCCAGCGCGAATACCTGCAGCGAGTGGAACAGCAGGTCCCCTTCCGGATGCTCCTTAAGATCGACCGGCACTTCTTCCAACGACTCTAGCAATTGGCAAAACCAAGTGTAGGATTCGAGTTCCGTTGAGTCCGAATCTTGCGGTTCATCCAAATGCTGAAGCGATTGAGTTAGTTCGCCGATGTCTTGGGTGCGAATCTCGCGTTTTCGATTGGGGTCGTACCATGGGCGATTGCGCGCCGATTCGGGTACCACCCATAGCCTGAGTACGATTCCTCTAGTGGTTGTCGACAGTTCACGACCGATCAATGGGATCGCTCCACCTGAGCTCCATGGATGATCGATCCATTTACTTTCGGATGGCTCCTGCAAGATCCTCTCCGCCGCTCGATCGACGTTCGTTGCGAAGAGAACCAGGTTGATATCCGATCCGTCCCGCACGGAGCCCGAAGAAACTGAACCGATCAAAAGAGGTTGGAACTCTTTCCATCGCAGCATCGCATCGAGTGAGATTTCTTTGAGACGATGCCAATTTGCTTGATCGGGATCCCCTTCCAGTTGCCGGGTGATCGACCGAAGCTGGAACTCGATCTCTTCATGAGATGGTAGATCCCGTGGTGAGATACGGCCACCTATTTGGCGGCGAGCTGCCTTCCATTTAGCGCGATGCCACTGCGTTTCTTCTCGGGAATGCAGCAGCTTAGCGGCATGCCATGCGATCGACTTTCGGACTTTATTCATGGTTCAGCAGGCCGACACTTCTCACGACGACTAAAATGTCGCTCTCATCGAGCAGGATGGACAGCAGATGCGATGGGATTGCGATCGCTTCCAGGAAAGCCGATCGATTGTTTGCCCCAGTCCGTCTACGGGCAAGACGATGGCCGCACTTTTTTAGTTCATCCGGCAATTCTTTGGGCCAGCGGGGAACGATGGAGCGAAAAAACGTGGATCGCAATGATTTGTCGCTCACGGAGGCACCCAGTCACAGAGAGTGGGTATTTCCGTGGAAGGCTCATCCATCGATTTGCCCTTGTGAATCGTCGAGATTCGAACGGTTTGGGCACAAGGCTTACGATTTTTTCTCTGGTAGATCCGGCAAATTTTGAGTCGCGACTGTGAATCGCGCGGCAACCAGGATCGTCCGGGATGGACCGCTTTTTCGCCAGGTAGGGTTGGCAACCAGCGGCCGGAGGTTCGCTCACGGGGTCATTGGCGGGTCCTCGTCGAAGGTCTTTTTTCTTCGAAGGATGTGATGGTAATGCTGTGCAAAGCGATGCGCCTCGTCGCGGACGTATTGAAGCAGTCGGAGCGAAAAAGCGTTGCGTTGCAGTCGCAGTGGTTCC
>JBJSWM010000075.1:0-1366 GCA_046085865.1 Pirellulaceae bacterium | reverse complement strand
AATCGGAACCCAATCCCACACTTCCTTCGGCGTCGCGTGGAGCTCTTTGGAATGGGCATTCCGTGCCCTTGTGGATTCGGTACCCAAGCGGAACTCGGCCATCCCCACCGTTCCAGCCTGCTCTAGAAAATGGCTCGGGTGGCATGCCATCGCAGCGATCGTACTTTGCAGCACAGCCCCCTTGTCGGCCGCACCACCTGAACTGGCGCGGTGGTTTCCCACCGGAGGCCAGCGCGGATCGACGCTGGAACTGAAGGCGGAAGGGACGCTGCCCGACTGGCCCATCTCGGCCGTCGCCTCCGACCCCCGCATCGCTCTGGTAGCCAAGGAGACGAAAGGTGTTTTTGAAGTCACCATCGCACCAGAAGTGCCGCCCGGACTGGTGACGATCCGATTGCATGGTCCTCAAGGTGCCTCCGTCACCAAGCCTTGGATGATCGGCAGCATGCCGGAAGTGCTGGAGGCAGAACCGAATAATGGGGGGGCGGAGGTGCAGTCGATCGCCAGCCTGCCGGCGGCGGTTTCTGGACGACTGGAAAAAAGTGGCGATGTCGATCTTTATCGCATCGCACTGACCGCAGGACAGCAACTGGTAGTCCAGGCCATCGCCAATCGCGGGCTCGATGCGCCGCTCGATAGCTGCCTGGAACTGCTGCATGCCAATGGCCTGGTGGTCGCTCGCAATCACGACTCCCGTGGGCTTGATCCCATGCTGGTCTTCACTCCCCCCGAGTCGGGAGAGTACCTGGTGCGCATCTATGGCTTTCCTTCGAATCCCGACAGCACGATCGGCTTGGTGGGTGGCGAGGCGATGGTATACCGACTGCTGATGTCGACCGGTCCTTGGATCGATGCTGTTCTTCCTTTAACTCTATCGAAGGCTCATCCCAACTTCGTACATCCCATCGGTTGGAATCTTCCCGAGGCGATCACGGCGACTCCCAAGGAAGTCGCTCCCCAGTCGCTGGCCGATCAGGTCCAGTGGCACGCCGATTGGTCTGAAGGCTACAGCCATTTTGCTGCCGACCTAATCCCCTACCCTTCACGACGGTTGGAAGCGACGGCGACGGTGCAGTCGCCACAGGCCATCGAACCCCCAGTGATGCTCAGCGGACAACTTGGCTTGGCCGATCAACGTCTGGCGGTCCAGTGGCCTGTCACCAAAGAAAGCCGCTGGCGGATCCACTTGGAAAGTCAGGCGCTGGGGCTGCCTGTCGACGGGCTTTTGGAACTATGGGACGCGGAAGGGAAGCGACTGGTGCGGCAGGATGATGGCGGGGTCGAAGGCGATCCGAAGCTCGACTGGAAAAGCCCTTTCGATGGCGTCGTCACGTTGCGCATCAGCGACCTGTTTGGCCATGGTTCG
>JBJSWM010000074.1:0-5552 GCA_046085865.1 Pirellulaceae bacterium | reverse complement strand
GCTACATCTCGCCCGACGTCCTCGTATCTTTTCTAGGCCTGAAGCTAGTCGACCAGGGGAATCATCGCGTCGCCATCTCAGGAGCTCGCGGATCACCTTCCCCCGCGCAACTGAAAGTCAGCGCTACCTATCGCGATGGCTATCGCTCGGCCGGCACTTTGACTCTTTTTGGTCCCGACGCCGCTGAGAAAGGACGAAAGTGCGGCGATATGGTACTGCAGCGGCTCCGCGATTCCGGTTGGTGTTTCCGTGACAATTTGGTCGAATGCCTTGGATGCGGGGATTCGGTCCCGGTATTGCCTTCGGATCTTCGAAACCCCAATGCCTACGAAGCTGTTCTTCGCATCGCGGTCGAGGCTGCCGAGAAAGCTCCTTGCGATGCCTTTGCCAGGGAGATGATCCCTCTGGTCACCGCCGGTCCCCAGGGAACAACCGGCTACGCGGAAGGACGTCCAAGCGTCCATGCTATCTTCCGCTATTGGCCATGCCTGATCGATCGCAAATTGGCGCCACATTCGATTCAATTCCTCAACACCGAAGACACAGCGCTTCACCGCTCCGCTCCTGCGGCTTGGCCAATTCGCCAGAACGATACCCGAATCCATGCGATCGACCCTCCCTCTCGGTGCGAAGATACAAGGGCGAATGCTAACTCAAAGCCAAGTGCCGATCGTCGGCGATTGATCGATATTGCATTCGGTCGCAGTGGTGATAAAGGGACAGGTGCCAACATCGGTATCCTGGTGAGATCGCATCGGGATTATCCTGCCCTGCGGCAGTGGCTGACGGCGGAACGAGTCGCTGAGTATTTCGGGCCCATGGGGGTAGAGTCGGTGGAGCGATACGAGCTACCAAATCTCTTCGGGCTGAATTTTGTCCTAAAAGGGATCCTGCAACGCACGATCCGCAACGACGCGCAAGGCAAAGCTCTTGCACAGGCTTTGCTCGCGATTCCGATTGACGAATCTCTTTTCCCACCTCACTAATTCGCGATGGCAGGACCGCCATTCGAGGAGGTTCCCATGGGTACAGCAGATGAATCCCGACAGACCAGAAGCAGCGATGCGAAAGCCACCATGCCCCCCTGGGTCGATCGACGGACGATCGGCCAAGTCCTCCGGCACACGGCCGGCTCATTTGCTGATCGAACTGCCATCGTGTTCCAGAGCTTGAATTGGAGTCGCACCTGGCGGGAATTCGACCGCGAAGTCGATGAAGCCGCCAAGGCGCTACTGGCCTGCGGTATAGGAAAGGGAGATCACTTTGGCATCTGGTCTACCAATATCCCCGCATGGGTCATTCTGCAGTTCGCTACGGCTCGAATCGGCGCAGTTCTTGTCACCATCAATCCCTCCTATCGAACCAGCGAATTGGCATTTGTCATCAAGCAGGCAGACCTGAAAGGACTGGCGTTGATCGATCAGTTCAAGACAACTCATTATCACGATTCACTGAAGGAAGCGATTCCTGAATTGGCAGCAACCGCACCAGGGAAACTAGATTCGCCGAATTTCCCTCATCTGAAACTGGTGATCAATCTCCGAGGAAACTCACTCGCCGGCACCCTTTCATGGGACCAGTTCCTCGATCGTTCCAGATCGATTACTGACGATACCTTGGCAGACGCGGAGCGAATCCTCGATGGCTCAGACGCCATCAATATCCAGTTCACCTCCGGGACAACCGGACAGCCCAAGGGCGCGACACTCTCCCACCGCAACATCCTTCTGAACGCCTACTATGCCGGCCTCGGACAGGCGCTGACGGCCGATGACGCGATCTGCATTCCAGTGCCGCTCTACCATTGTTTTGGGTGCGTGCTTGGCACCCTCTGCTCCATTGTTCATGGTGCAAAAATGGTATTTCCTGCGGAGAATTTTCAACCCGCTGCCACTTTGCAGGCAATCGAGATCGAACAGTGCACCGCTGTCTATGGCGTACCTACCATGTTCATTTCGATGCTGGAACATCCAGAATACCCATCAAGGAATCTGACATCGCTCCGCACTGGAATCATGGCGGGTAGTCCCTGCCCGATCGAATTGATGAAACGCGTTACGTCGGAGATGGGCGCTTCGCAAATGACGATCGGCTATGGACAGACCGAAGCAGCACCGTTGATCACACAGACTTGTGTCGATGATTCCCTGGAACTCCGCGTGGGAACAGTTGGAAGGGCTTTACCGGGTGTGGAGGTGAAGGTCATCGACCCGGAGACGGGGAAGAGCTTGCCCTACAACCAGTCCGGCGAACTTTGTTCACGCGGCCACAACACGATGATCGGCTATTATCAGCTTCCGGAAAAAACAGCTGCAGCAATCGACAAAGAGGGCTGGCTTCACACTGGGGACCTAGCCCTTCAGGAACCCAGTGGGTATTTTCGCATCACGGGCCGCCTGAAGGATCTGGTGATTCGAGGTGGAGAAAACATCTTCCCCAGAGAGATCGAAGAATTGCTCTACCAGCATCCAGCCATCAAGGAAGTGCAGGTGATCGGCGTGCCGGATCGAAAGTTTGGCGAAGAGGTGATGGCCTGGGTCTGCCTTCGTGAGGGGCACCAAGTCACGCAGGAAGAATTGATCTCCTTCTGCAAATCCCGTCTCGCTTACTACAAAGTGCCTAGATATTGGAAATTCTGCGACAATTTCCCGACGACGGTGACTGGCAAAATCCAGAAGTATCGGATGCGCGAAATCAGTATCGAGGAACTGGGAATTCAGGATGTCGCAAAAATCGAAACGGCCTGAATCATCGACCCGTTTCCGGCATCCATGCCGGCGGTCGTTTTTCCAAAAATGCCCTTAACCCCTCCACCGCTTCAGGGCTATTGCGTCCCTTCAAGTGCTCGTCGATCGCGGAAGCGTCCACCTCCCCATCTGCCTGCGACTGTGGCTCGTAAAGATGTTCCAAAATCCTCTTCGTGGCGACGATGGTTTCAGGGCCACCTGCCAGAACACCTTCGGCCAATTGAAGCGCTTCCTGAAGCAAATTCGAAGGCTCGGCAATCCTCTGCAGCAATCCAATCTGATAGGCACGCTGGGCGTCTATTGGATTTCCGACAAGAAACAGCTCGCGTAGGTCACCTTCGCGAACTTTACTCTTCATCACCTGACTGATCAACGCGGGCAGCAGGCCTCGGCGGGCTTCAGGGAAACCAATCCATAGATCGCTGGTCCCCACAGCCATGTCACATGCAGCCACCAATCCCCCGCCCCCGGCATAGGCTCCCCCGTGAACTGCAGCAATGGTCACCAGGGGCGAGAAACGGAGAGCCCGCAACGCGCCTGCGATGCACGATGCGGACTCGGCTACCAGACCCGGCTGTGTCGCTTCCGCCAGATCCATCCCTGCACAGAAAATCGGGCCGGCTCCCAGAAGCACAACGACTCGCGTCCCTGCCCCCTTGTCCCAATCTTGCTCCAAGGACTCCATCTGCTTCGTCAACTGACGTAGCATTTCTATGTTGAGTGCATTTCGCCGCTCGGGCCTCGACAAGGTCAGCGAAACAACGCCAGGCCTCAGCCGCTCCATCACCACCAGTTCTGCCATCGCACTACCTGCCTTGCTAACTCCAGGAAAGGACTCCATTCTCCGGATCGCTTCATCTCCCTCAATCCGCATTCAGATATGGTGATCGATAGTTCGAGGATCGAGCGGAATTCCGCTGATCTCGATATCTTCAATCAGATCCTTGTAAAGCTGCGATTTGGGATCCATTGTCCTTCGGCCGATCTCCGCCCAGAGATGATGAAGTCGCGCGGAGGCTGTTCTGCCCCTGAGACGAAGTTCCGCCTCCAGATCGAGCGCCTCAGCGACTCTGAGATAATCTTCGTCTTTCTTCTCCAAAGCAATCGCGTACACCAGCGAGGCAGTGGAGTAACAAAGCTGGTCGAAGATTCCATCTTCATCTCCCAGCAGAAAACTCTGCTCGATGAAGCTCTTCTGATAGCGAGCGATGATCAAAAGAATCCGCCGCCCGAGTATTCGGTTCCGCTTCAAGGCTCGACGAATCCATCGAATTTTTTCCGGTGTCCGATGGCTCAAGCCACCCAGATCGCCACTCTGGGGAAGCCAGGATCCGAAGATATTCTTGACAACAAACCAGCCAAACGCTGCTTTCTCTTTCAGTCCAAAATGTTTATTTGCCTCCGCAACTCCTATCGGCTCCAGATATTGCGTTCGAATCGAACGAGTCATGGCGTTGGGCGCACCGATGTCGGCGAGCACTGGATTGGGTCCTTCGTAAACCGTTGCGATGGTGAATTTATGCATGTTTTCACCGATGTAGTTTTCGATCCAGGGCTGATCTCCTCGCGTCGGTTCCTCGTGGCCTCGCATCGCCTGCCTGCGTTCATCGACATGAACAGATCTGCCACCCTGGATCTGATAGGCATGAATGGCTGTATCCAACAAAGCTTTTGTGGCGTAGACTTTGGCGATCATCCCCATCGTCTCGTCGCGCACACCGTTGGCCGCCAAACGAAAACAGACGTCACCCAGGATTCGGCTGGCCAGCGCATGGGCAGTCGCCTTACCCATCCACGACTGGATCCGAGGCGACTGACCGATGGGCTTGCCAAATGTGCTGCGAAACGAAATCCAGCCGCCCGGTTTGTGGCGGTAGGCGTACGGCGACTTGGATTCCTTATTCAAAGGATCTTGGATCAACTGCGCCAGCAACCGAAAGATTTTCGCCGCGCTATTGACACAAATCCCGCCTCGCCCTTTCGCCAAAGAACTGAAAGCCTGTGCCAGACCTTTCCCCGGGGGGCCAAGGAGGGAACTCGCCGGAATCGGATAGTCCTTGAGCCGAAAGCGGGCGTTCCAAAGATAGTCAAACGCCGTCAAGCGATTGCGTACCATCTTGAAGTTGGGCGTATCTGCCTTGGGGACCTCAAAGATCATCATCGCGGAATCGCGACCCTTGGGCAGACCTTCCCCTTCCAGTTTCAACACCAGAATGCAAATGCCACCATAGATCACATTGGTAATCGGCCACTTGACTCCCGACACCAAATAATGATCACCCTCTCGCCGCGCTGTCAGTGCCAGTTTGGAAGGGTCTGCCCCCACCCCGGGTTCCGTGAGCGCAAAGGAACCCAGCAGTTGCCCCCTGGCCATTTTCGGGAGATAGTTGTCCTTCTGCTCCTCGGTTCCAAAGTCCAGCAGCGGCGTGACCGGACCAAGGAAATTGTGCACCTCAAACATCACCGCCAAGTCGGGATGGATCAGCGTCAAAGCTCGAAGCATCGGCCCAAGATCCCCCAGTTTGGCACCACTGCCACCATATTTCTTGGGAATCGCCAGTCCAAAGAACCCTAGCTTGGCCAATCCAGCGATCGTGTCTTCGTGAAAAAGCATCTTGCGATGGTCCAGAAGCGTCCCATCCTTTTTTCGTCGCAGCAAGAAATCGAGACTCGCGGCCATCACCGCTGCGACTTCCTGCGAAGGACTGAACTGCCCTGCATCCAACTCAACCACTCTGGCTTTTCCAAACAGAGTGCTCAGAGTCGGTGCTTCACCGGAAAACTGCTTCTCTGCAGCGCGATCCG
>JBJSWM010000073.1:0-2056 GCA_046085865.1 Pirellulaceae bacterium | reverse complement strand
ATCCGCTCCCGAAGATCCAGGGGAGCATGGTGGTGGCTACACCCAACCATCCTCAATGTCATGGCCTGGGCACCTCGGGTGGAACCGTGGAGGGAACCGTGGAGGGAACCGTCGAGGGAACCGTCGAGGGAACCGTGGAGTTGGCAGGGGACGGTGGATCGATCGATTTCTGGTGACCTCAGCCATGTGCCGACACCATCACCACTCCCAGCGACGCCAGCATCACCACCAACCTGGCGATGGAAACGAGGGCAGTGGAACGACCAATGCCGCGCCTCACGTGGGATCGCTGCCAGAAACTGGCACCGATCAACCAGATCAGAAGTAAAGCCACCAGTAGGTTGGAGCTGCGAAGTGGCTGAGCCTTCAGGCCAGCCAACCCCTCCATCCACAAACCGCTGACCAATCCAACCGCGACACTGGCGGCTGACGCTGGCCAGTCGGCTGCCGATGCCGTCGCTGGAGTATCTGCAGCAGCTAGGGAGCCGCACCTTGTATGCGTCAGCCGCTTTCTTTTCAGCCAAGCCGATTGCAAGAGATACATCGCACCGATCGCTGCGCCAAATGCCACCAGCATCATCCCAACCAGCAGCGCCAGGCCATGAATCGCGCGCAACAAAGAAATCGAACCCGTCGGTTCGAACGGCGCCATTCCCTGCACCAGCCACGCCAGCGCCAGAAGCGCGAGGATCAGCGGGAGAAGAAAGGTCCCCGTCGGCTGTCCCGGACGTCGCAGCAGAAGGATCAAATAGAGGGTGGCCAAGCCCCAGGAGACAACCAGAGCCCAATGGTTCCAGTTGCGAAGCAGCGTTCCAGCGTCCGCCTCCCCGGGCCACACCAGTCGGTCGGCAAGGTAAAGCGTCTGGGCGATCCATCCCAAACCCATCAGCCCCACCTGCACCGCCATCCGGTACGGGACTCGCACCATCCAGCGCGTTCCCTCCAGCCCCGCCACCAGCAGGTAGCTCAGCACAAAACAGCTCACCGTTACACCGCTCACGGGCACCTCAATCCGGTGGCTCTCTGGTCATTCCGACCTGGGCTCGGACACCCAAAAGGGATGTCCAAGTCAACCGCGAAGGAGGGAGTCAGACGCTATGGACTGGCTGGGCGATGCCCACCCGATCAGTCCCAGTCCTCGTCTTCTTCTTCCTCTTCCTCATCGTCCCAATCGTCATCCTCGTCATCATCCCAATCTTCGTCTTCTTCTTCCGAATCGCCCTCTTCGGACTCATCGTCTTCTTCGACTTCTTCCCATTCCTCTTCGTCTTCTTCGAGTTCGTCTTCGAATTCCTCTTCCTCGTCGTCTTCTTCTTCGTCGTCTTCGAAGTCGTCTTCGTAGTCCTCGTCTTCTTCTTCGTCGTCATCGAATTCGTCTTCGTCTTCGATCTCGTCGAAGTCTTCATCTTCCGCCATGGCGCGAAGGACTCGATTCCAGGGAAGTTCCCATTCGGGCGACCGCACGGACATCGCGGGCTGGCTGTGTGGGACGAATGTGAGTTTCACCATGGGCTCCTTATTCACTGAAACTAGCATCTGCATTCTTCGGTCGATGATTCAATCCAGCCGGGAGTCATTATCCGCCGGGTCGCGTATTGTATCGCGGTCGCTTCGCGCGTCGACCTGCCGTACCCATTCGGCACGCGGCAGGCCATCGATTGAGGAGACTCCGAATAGTTGTAAAAATCTTTTGGTTGTTCCGTAAAGGTAGGGTCGGCCCAGTTCTTCGCTTCGGCCGGAAATTTTTACCAGTTCCCGCTGGACTAATTGACGCAGCACCTCCCCGCAGCCGACCCCGCGAATCGCCTCGATTTCCGATCGGTCGATCGGTTGGCGATAGGCGATCACCGCCAGCGTCTCCATCGCAGGGCCAGACAGGCGAACGCCTTGCGGCAGGTGCTCCAACCGCCTCAGCCACTTGGCGAATTGTGGCCTCGTCAGCAATTGCACCCCTCCCGCTACCTCCTCCACCCGAATCGCCCGCTGGTCGGCATCGTAGCGCTGATTCAACTGTCGACATAGGTTTCGCACCTGGGAGTGCCCGGAAACTTGTAGC
>JBJSWM010000072.1:0-11453 GCA_046085865.1 Pirellulaceae bacterium | reverse complement strand
CTCACGGGCGCCGAACGAGCGAAGCGAGTGAGGGAATCCTGGCCGAGCAACGCGAGGACAGGGCGTCCCGTGCAGCAGCTTGTTGGGCTTCACAGGGAAACCAAGCCAAACATCGGAGCCAGTACGCACGTGCTAACAACGAGAGCAGTTGCAGAAAAGATTTGAGGGCGTTCGTTCCGGAGCAAGCCGCCAGCCCCAAAGAGTGCACCAGCGACTGCTAGACAAAGCGCGGCGGCCAGCAAAAGTCCGACGCTGTCGATTGGGCCAGTTACGTGAATCAAGTAAATCCACAGCGCCGCCGCAGAGAAAGCAGTACCGATCACGCCACACACCGGTTTATTCATGTGAAGCCCAACTTGTTTTTCTACGGATCAGCCCTAAACCTCTAGGCCGCACCATTGCAGCCTATCACTTGGGCTAGCCTTGACCCACAGTGCAAGGATATCAGGCACTTGGAAGCCGAACAAGAAATCTTTGAAGTGATAGACGGTTCGGCCTAATCACCCCGGAAACCCCTCGTCCAGTCGGCCTGCTGGCCTGCGAATGTCCTAATCCAGGCGTGGCGTTCAAAAGTCTTTCTGACCCGTTTGGATTCGGGCACCCGATGACATGATGTCCTCTGTTCCTGCAGAGATCACGTGTGCTCACTCGAATCCGGCGACTGCAGGGCGGGTACCAATGCGAGTAAAGAGGTTGTTGACTCCCAGTGGAAGTTCTCACAGGCGACATCGGCGTCAAAGCTTGACTTGGTGTTTCTGGCTATCGTCTTATTTCCGCATGTTGGGGCCTAAATCGTCGCTCCGACAACGCACCATTCACCAGGAAATCTGCAATCGCTCCAGCGCGCCAGTTCGCGGAGCGCCCCCAAGCACTACCTGACGGTGACCGACGAGCACTTCACGCTGGCGGCAAAGGCGGGGGACTTTGGGGATTAACTGAGGATGCAGCTTTCTGCAAGATGTCGCAAAGCTTCGCAACACGGAAACCGCAGAAAGCAAAACTCAAAGAAAACGTGAGTTTCGCAGAAGTGATGGCTCTTTTTGAAGATGCCATAGTAGCGGAGGAGGGATTCGAACCCCCGACACGCGGATTATGATTCCGCTGCTCTAACCGACTGAGCTACTCCGCCATTCAACAAGGCCCATGACCTGCTGCGTGCCGCTTGGATCGCGATGCGAAACCACGGCAACCGAGTCCTTTAGTATCGCTTCCCTCGCCAAACTGGCAAGCCACCCTCTGCCGACAACGACTCAATTCCCTGAAAAACGGCTGCCTCCCGACCGAGGCGTCCGCGGCAACGGAGCAATCCAACCGGCAGAACTCGGTTGATCCCTAAAATACTTCGATTCGGCCCCCCCGCTGAAGTTCGCAGTAGGCTCCAAGGAGCCGGGGCCGGATCCTGCGCCGCTGGCGGTGCTCCTTGCAGAAACCTGCGGGAAAACCTGCCCAGCCGACTGGCCGGGAATCTGACCGCGACTGCGTGCATCGGTCACCAAGGTGGCCGGTGGCCCGACAACCATGGTTTCTTCCGCCACGGCCGTCCTCACCATGCCGCTCGATCCAGTCGCGATGCCATCGGCCTCGGATACGGAAGACGATTGGAATTCTCGGTCTGCGGAGTGCGACTGGCCAGGGTACGAACGACTGGCGGCGACCGCGCCGGCCTGAGTCACTCGCCCTCGCTCAAGTGGACTCCGCGGCTTGGGCCTGGGCCGTCCGGGCTGGATCCCCATCAGACTCCCAGGTGCCACTGCCCCTCCCACCGTCCGCTCGATCCCGCCTCGCCTCTCCTGCGGCGCCATCACGTTTGGCTCGTCCAAAACACCCGATGTCGAACCGATCGGGGGAACCCCAATCGCTTCCCTGAGCCTGGAACCCGACTGGGACTCCGGAAGTGGAGGTGGCATCCGTTCTGATTCGATCTGTCCCTCCTCCAGCATCCCTTTCTTCATTCCACCGCTTGCTGGCTGCATCCGCCGCTGGAAACTAGGTGGCAAGTCGATCGTGGATGAATTGCGTCGCGGCACAGCGACTTCTGTCGCGTTGGCTTGGCGATTGGACACACCGTCTCTTGCAGAAGGTGCCACCGGCTCGATGTAGCTGGCCGACTGCACGGGGGAGTTGGCGGCTGCATTGCCTGAAGCTCTTTGGGCCACCTGATCCGACGGGCTGCCGGGCTGCTTCTTCGGCGCGCTCACCCCTGGAAGCAGCTTTGTCGTCGGTTCCGATATCACCACACCTCCTTCGGTCCCTTCGAACCTCGCGACGATGCTAAGATTCCTCACCGGACCGCCCACCTGATCCCACGGGATCCAGATGCTGTAACTTGGCCCCATGGTCGAATGACTCAGGTGCGACTTGAACTGCTCGGCGGTGAACAGATACTTTTTCTCCGGCTGCGGCGATCCTGGATCGACCGTGTCGGCATCGAAGACATAGACCGCCAGTCCACCATCGACTTCAATCGCCTCGGGGGATTGATCCTTGTAGAAAAAGATCCTCCCGCCAAAGCCCCGGACCCCTGGCTTGCCTGGCTGGTGAAGCACCGTATCGCTCCAAACCGGCAGCATCCTCTCCGGTCGCTCCGCCTTTTCCTTCTTCTTCCATGGCCATGTTGTCAGCTTCTTATCCGGGGTCCACTGGCAACCGGCCAACATTCCCAGGCAACCGAACAAAAGCATTGGAAGAAGCAGTCGCATCGTTTGCTTTGTCATCGCAACAAAAATGTTTCGTGGAGGTCTCATCGTCGTCCTCCTTCGTTCGATTCAGGCCAATTGGGCTGCGGAGCTTCTCGAACCGGAGCTCGTCGCATTCGTTCAACGCCTGAAGGGAGCGGATCCGCCTGTGGCGGCGTCGCCTGGACTGGGGGAGGCAGTTCCATCGGGTCTGGCTCATACTCCCTGGCTGGCGGCAGCGATCGACGCGGCACTTGTGGCGGGGGAGTGATTGGCATCTGCTCCGTTTCTCGTTCGTAATAGACGCCACCATCCCTAGGATTTTCAGGGACCGGAGGATACGACCGCCATTCCTCACCTTCCTGCAGTTCGATCGGGCTTGCCGAAACTTCGCCATCCGGTCCGGCGGGAATCAGCGAACGGATGCCGCGTGGGTCGTCATCGGGATAGACCACCGGCACATTCGATTCGTCGGTCATCATGCCCCACTGCATCGGCACCTGGATGTCGCCATGGATGTCAAACACGTCGGCCGCACACCAGCTCATCCTCGCCGTCTCCACCTGCTTTAAACGTTCCATATCGCCGGGGCTGCGGACGACGTGCGGAGTCAAGATGATCAGCAGTTCGGTTCGCTTCGTTTCGACTTGATCGTATCGGAAGAGATACTTGACGATCGGGATATCCCCAAGGAATGGCACCTTGCGATGTCGTTCCCGAGTGCTCTTGGTGATCAGTCCACCCAGGATGATTGTCTCCCCGTCGGCAGCAAGGACGGTTGCCTGAGCGGTGGTGGTATCGACGCGTGGGGAGCGGATGATGGTGCCATTGTTGGCGACCGAAACAGGAATCCCCTCGGTCTCCGGCCCGAGACTCGATTTTTCCGCATCGATTTCCATCACCACATTGCCTTCTGGCGAGATGCGTGGCGTGACACCGATAATGAGCCCGACATTTTCGAGCGCGATGTTGTTCTGCTGGCCATTCTGGTTGACGATCGACCCGATGATGCGGGGGACGCGCTGACCGACCTGGATGAAGGCTGGTTGGTTGTCGAGCGTCAGGACTTGGGGACGACTGAGCACTTCCATGCGCCGCGTTTCCTGAAGGGCGCGAAGGAGGAACGACACATTGCGACTGGATGCCGACAGCACCAGTCCGCCAAATCCCAATTCGTTGTTGACCCTTCCGAGCGCGAAACTGCTGAGTGCCTGCTCGCCCACCTTCTCCGACTGCGACAAGGCGCTGGCACTGCCGCTGTTGCCCAGCGGCTTGTTGTTGAAGTCGAATCCCGGTTCGTTGGTGGCAGCAACGATATTGTCCTGAGTCGTCGTGACGACGCCCGAGGGGGTCGAGACGTTGGTGGTGGTGGTTGTCTTGATCAGGTCACCCAGCAGACTTCGGTCGAACAGGACCGAATCCTGGACACCGATTTCCACTCCGAACTCATCGAAATCCCCCAGGGTCACTTCAGCGATCATCACTTGGATCATCACTTGAGGTGGCTGTTCATCCAGCTTCTGGATCAGCTCCAAGATCTCCCCGAAATAGCGCGGTGTCGCGCTCAAGATCAGCTTGTTCGCCACCGGCTCGGGAACCACGATCACTTCCCGCTCCAACTGCTCGAACGGATTGGCCGTTCCGGGAGCCGCGGTCTCGAGGATCCGTTGGTTGCGGAGAAAATCGTTGATCGCCAGAGCGACATCGAGGGCCGGGGAGTTCTTCAACTGGTAGATGGTGCTTTTGCGCTGGGCACTGCCTGCTTCATCCAATCGCGTCAGCAGAGCTTCGACGATCCGCAGGTCTCCTTCGGATCCCGTGGCGACGATGTTATTGCCGCGCGTGTCGACGGTGAACCGCAGGGGTGCAAGAGACGACTCCCCGGGAGCGCTACCCAGTTGGACGTCGCTGGCATCGCCGGTTTGACTGGGCAGGAGCGACCGCAGCGTTTCCACCAGGGAGGCGGCGTCGCCGTTTTCGATCGGAAAGATCTTGATCTTGGCGACCATGCCTGGGGTATCGAGTTGGCCGATCAGCTGCGCGATCAGTTCGAAGCTCTCTGGCGGCCCGGTGACGATCACCGAGTTGTTGCGTTCGTTGACCGTCACTTGAAGGTCATCGAGAATTCCTGAGGCGGCCAAGGACTGACCATCTTCACCGATCAATTCCAGACCGGCATTGCGATCGCCGGTGCCTGGATTTTGGATCGCATCACGTAGCGTTTCAGCCACATCGACAGCCAGGCTATTTTCGATGGGAAAGACCTGTACCCGCTGCATCGCGCTGGACTGGGGGACGTCGAGTTTTTCGATCAGCAGACGAATTTCCTCAAGGTCCCGGGGCGCGGCGTAGACGACCAGGGAGTTGGTTCGGGCATCGATGGTGGATAGAATGACCGGGCCCAGACCTTGTCGCGTCGCAAAGAAGCTCTGCAGGCTGGTCTGCAATGCCGAAGCTTTCGCATGCTTCAGGCGAAAGACCTCCAGTTGCGTTTCCGGTTCCACTGGCTGATCCAGTTTCGAAACCAGTTCCCGCAGCGCCTTGAGCGCCTCACCCCATCCAATCAAGAGGATCGCGTTGGGCTTGACCAGCGGGGTTGCAAAAGCTCGCCCCTGCAGGCCACCGGTCAGATCATCCTGCGTGGCTGTGATAATCGTCGCGACTCGAGCCGCATTGGCATGCTCCAGTGGCACTACGGCGATCTCAGGCCGCGTTCCCTCACCGACTTGCTCCAACTGCTTGATGATCTCTGCCAGTTGATCTAGTTCTTCGTTGCGACCGCGGAGAATCATTGCATCCAGCTCGGGGAGCGTTTCGATTTGCACCCCTTCAAACTGACTGCCGCGCGTTCCCGAAGAAGGTGCTTGTTCTCCCTTTTCTTCCGGGTTCGATGACGCTGTTTCGGCGGGCGGAGCACTGGCAGGGGTGTCTTGATAATTGGCCGGTTGCACCAACGAGACGTTCTGATTCCTGGACGATGGCAGGAGGTCCCCCGAAGCGATCGAGCGGGTTTGGTCGACAATGGCCTGGATGGCTGATGCGGAATCGATGGAACCACGAACGACGCGCTGTTGAGCGGTGGTGGGCCCGGCGACGGTGGATCGAGAAGCCTCCAGGATCAGACGCTGCAGCTGGGTGGCCGAACTGGCGGGGCAGCTCCATAGCAGCATCTGCCGTGATGGATCCCAGTGGAGTGCGATCTGGTTGCCTCGCGCATCCGAAAGAGCTGCAGATCGGCCACCTTCCTGCACGCGCCACCGGTCGCCAAAGAGACGCGCCAGGTCACGCTGCAAGAGTGGCCAGCGGTCGGCAGGCATCGGTAGTGAGGTTTGGATCCAGGGAGCAGTCGCCGCATCGGCAGGGGCTGCACCGTGGGATCCAACGGCCATTTCGATGGCGTTCGTTTGGCCAAGCGGCTCATTGGCGGAGGCACCGGAAGCTGGCGGCCAACTGGCCTGAGCGACATCGGAGGTAGCAAGCGGTGGGGTGGTGCCAGGAAGTAGTTGATCGGTGATGCGACTGGAAGGGGGAGACGTGAGCTCCTGAAGGCGTTGGCGGATCTGGAGATGAAGCGATGCAGGGGCGCGGACGATCAACTGGCCGGATGTAGAGTCGACGACCAGGGCGGCGCCCTGAGGCGCCAGGTGCTGCTGGGTCCATTGGGCCAGATCACGCAGTGGAGCGGGTGCGGCCATGTAGGTGCGCACCTCCGGAAGCTCCATCTTCGATGGTTCCCTACCGTCACGCGCTACGGCGGGCCGGTCGATCATCGGCAGCATCTTGGCAATCTGACCAAGGACTTCGGCAGGTCCGATCACCTCCAGACGGCGGCTGGAAGGAACGATGATCCACTGCACGGAACTGCCGGGTGGCAACAGGGGGGCCAATAGGGAAGCCGCTTGGTCGGCGGTTTTGTGCTGAAGATCAAAGGCTTGGCGCTGCGAGGCTGCCGGAGCAACTCCGGGCGTTGCCGTGTTGGATTGCCAGGCAAGCAACGGGAACGGCTGCCAAGCAAAGAGCATCCACCACCCCAGTGCCCACGGGCCGATGGGCCAGCGACTTGATGGCGATCGATGAGAAAGGGATTTGCTCACGACTTCCACTCTTTCTAGAAGGGACTCATGCCCCGAAGCTTGCTGGTGGTGGCGACAAGTCACCGCTTGCGAAACCTGCAGGGGTCTGTCCGACTGGATCGAATGAAGAAAGGCGGGGGCCGACATCGGCAGGTTCTCCATCCATCCAGCCTGAAGGGTCAGGACGCGGCAGCGGTGGTTGGACCGCCAGTGCGTGCCATGGGGTGCGGGATGGTCGCCGGTTTGGTGGCGATCGTTCCCAAAATCTCCTGGGTCAGTGCGAGATAATCCTCAGCTCCATTGGAACCAGGTGCGTAGTCGAAGATGCTTTTTCCAAAGCTGGGAGCTTCGGCTAGGCGAATGTTTCGGCGGATGCGAGTCTTGAAAAATTGTGCCCCAGACCAGACGCCCTGATGTTCGTGGTGCGCTGCAAAGAAGTCATCGACATCCTTGCTGACCTCCGCTGCTAGGCGTGTTGAGGATTCGTACATGCAAAGAACGACGCCGGAGAGACGCAAGGCGGGATTGAGTCGCTTGGCGACGACCTCGATGGTCCGCAGTAGCTTGCTGAGCCCATGGAGGGCAAGGAAATGAGGTTGCAACGGAAGAAAAACTTCCTGCACCGCCGTCAGGGCATTGAGGGTGAGCACCCCCAGAGACGGCGGGCAGTCGACAATGAGAAAGTCGAGTTGTTCAGGGTCGCGCGGCAATTTGTCGCGAAGGATCACCTCGCGGCCCACTTCCCCAGCCAATTCCAGTTCGGCTGCTGCTAGGTCGAGATTCGCCGGCACAACCGAAAGATTTTCGTTCACTCGGACTCTCGCTTCCGCGATGCCGGTTTCTCCACAGAGCACTTCATACATCGTCGGCTGAGGCGGAAGCGGTTGAACTCCCAGATGCAGAGAAGCGTGCGCCTGAGGATCGAGGTCCATCAGACAGACCTTTTTGCCCTGAGATGCCAATCCAGCGGCGAGATTGACGGCGGTGGTGGTTTTCCCCACACCTCCCTTTTGATTGATCACAGCGATACGGCGCATGGGCCACTTCTCCCCTCGGCGAATCCCTGGTCGATTGCCCAACAGGTCAATCAACGACCGGTGCTCGAGGGGGGCTTATAGCAAAGCCTGGCGGATGGCTTCCAGGGCAATTCGCAGGCGATCTTCTCCCAATTTCCTTCAAAAAGGGGGGGCTAGATTGCTCGGAGATTCAGGATTTGGCGACATGCGCTCAAACCACCCAGTGACGGAAGGTCCCCATTGGCCGAAGAAACAGCACTCTCGTCGACGAGGGATGATGGGAACCGGCCTAGAGAAAGACGATTCCCATGCGATCAGAGGACAAGAACCTGGGCCCTCGGGTCGTTGCCGGGGACCATCCCGCCGCAATCACATCAGGATCATTTCGCCAGTTCGCGGATGCGGAGGTTGCGCCACCAGACCTTGTAAGGCCCTGTGCCAGCAGCGATCCCGTGGACTTGCAGACCGATGTGCCCTTTGGGGTGGGTCTTGTAGATCTCATCATGGGCCAGGTCAGCGATGGGCTGGTCGTTGATGAAGGTGCGGATGCGTGGTCCCTGGGCAACGATACGGTACCGATTCCACTGGCCATTGAGAATGGCTTGGTGGGAGTGCTTTTCATCCTTGGGTTCGGGGGACAGCCATCCATAAGGCGTCGCCTCCCCATAGATATAACCGGCCTGCCCGGGGCTAGATTCAATTTCTACCTGAGGTCCATGAAAACGACCGATCCCTTCGGTCCCTTCTGGTTTCTGGTTGTAGCCAGCGACATCGTCGGCGGTCTTCTCCCGCGATCGAATCTGGACGCCTGAGTTGAGGGCATCATCGACTTTGACCTCGAACTCCAGTTCAAAGTCGCCATACTCTTTTTCGCTCATCAGGAACGAATTGGGACTTCCTTCTTTCGTGGTCCCTTGAATCACACCGTCGACCACTTGGTAGTCGGCTTTACCATGAGCGGCGGGACGCCAGCCTTTCAGAGAGGTTCCATCGAATAGCGAAGTCCAGGGTCCCTGCGCCATCGTCGTTGCGGTCGAACAAGCGATCAGGCTGAATGCGAAAGCGCTCGATGCGACATGTCGAAGAGAGAGAGCGAAACATCTCATTGCAAAATTCCTTTTCGTAGGGGGATAGGGAAGGTGGGATGCGTGACCGAAAGATTTGGCGAATGCTTTCGCGTTAATCCAGACCGCACGATCGGCTGAGACTCTACTTTTAATGGGCCAGCGGGCGAGTTACCATGCACGGAAGAGCGATTCATGATCGCCATGATTATCCTACCTGACGCGGAGCGGCCGTGGTCATCCCTGCCATCCTGAAACAGCCGCGATGGTGATCGGCCGCAGCTTCCCGCATTCTTCCTTCCCTCATGCGACTTGCAATCCCAGGAGCCAGCTCAGATGAAGAAGGCCACATCCAAGCCCAATCGCAGCGCCATCGTTCGTGGTCGTCGTGCGATGATCATGGCGATCGCTATCGGAGGCATCCTTGGTTCGAGTGACGCCAGTCGTGCGTTGGGACAGGACACGAAGCCGGCAGCGTTGCGCCCCATGAAAGACCTGGATGCTCACTTCCCGTTTCAGAATGTTCCGACCGAGCGTGCGGCATGGGAACTGCGGGCCGAGGAGCTGCGGCAACAGCTGCGAGTGACATTGGGCCTGCACCCGATGCCGCGATTGCCGGAACTCAAGGCAACGATCCATTCGCCGCGATCGATGGGGGATTACCAGGTCGAGAAGGTTTATTTTGAATCGATCCCTGGGCTGTTTGTCACCGGTACGCTGTATCGTCCGGTCGGGAATTGGGAGGGGAAGCGGCCGGGTATCCTATGTCCGCATGGCCACTGGCCTAATGGTCGGTTTCACGATCCGGCCCCTGCTGAGGTCAATCGACAGTTGGCGAATGGGGAAGAGCGATTCGTGTCGGCGGCTCGCAATCCGATTCAGGCGCGCTGCGTGCAACTGGCGAGGATGGGCTGCGTCGTTTTTCAGTGGGACATGCTGGGGTATTGTGATGCTCAGCAGGTCTCGATGGAGCGGGCGCATGGATTTAAGGTACGCGGAGAAGTCGACGCGACCACGAAGGATGGATGGGTGCTTTTCAGCCCTGAGGCGGAAGGGCATCATCAGTCGGTCATGGGCCTTCAGACATTGCATTCGATGCGGGCAGTCGATTTCATGCTCACCCTTCCCGAAGTCGATCCATCGAAGCTTGGGATCACGGGTGCCAGCGGTGGTGGCACGCAGACGTTCATCGCAGCGGCTCTGGAGCCGCGATTGCAGATAGCGTTTCCTGCGGTGATGGTCAGCACTGGGATGCAGGGAGGCTGCACCTGCGAGAACGCGTCAGGTCTTCGCGTCGATACCGGGAATGTCGAGCTTGCTGCATTGTTTGCACCCAAACCGATGGGGCTGACGGCCGCCAACGACTGGACTCGCACCATGCCGGAGGATGGATTTCCGGAATTGAAGAAGATCTATAGCCTTTACGAAGCTGCCGACCGAGTCGCTCTCTTCCCCAGTCTCCATTACGGACACAACTACAACCACGTCAGTCGCGTCAGCCTCTACAACTGGGTCAACCGTTTCTTTGGGCTTGGGATGACCGAACCGGTGCTGGAGCGGGATTACGGTTTTCTTGGGAAAGACGATCTGACGGTGTGGGACGCCCAGCATCCGGAGCCAGCCAAGGGGATTGAATCGGAGCGAAAGATTCTGCGGTGGTGGCACGAAGAGTCACAACGGCAAATCGCCGAATCGCAAACGGCAAACGGCGGCAGGGACACTTCTTTGATAGCAGAAGGTTGGAACGCCATTCTTGCTCCAGTGGCACGCCGAGCGGCCGAGTGGGGAAAAAATGTTTCGAGAGAGAACGATCAGTTATCCGTATCATGGGAGGGTGCGTCCGTAGCATCGATCCGTGCGGACCAGGGGATGGACCTGGCAAATCTTCCCAAGAAACTGCAGGTTCGAGTCGGCGGTGCTCCAGAAGGAGAAACTGCCCCCGGAACATCCGTTCGCGTTCAGTGGCATCCTCAGGGGTTGGGAGTCGCCGTCGATCCTGCAACCCAGAAATGGACTCGCCAAGCCTTGGTCGCCAACCCACGCAGGTCGGCGGCTTATACCTATGGTTATTCACCAGCCCTTCGCCTTCGGCAAGCGGCAGCCTTGGCATCGCTATTACAGCATTTGAAAGGTCAGGGGGTGGAGTCGATTGAACTGGTTGGTGAAGGGGAAGACGCATGGGTTTCTGCTGCCGTGGCAGCGATGAAAAACAGCCCGGTCGATTCGCTGCTTCTGACTCCTACCGCAACGACGGCCAGTCAAGGAGACGACGTTGACGATCCCGATCTGGTACCCGGGGCACTCAAGTACGGCGACTTCTGGGGGCTGCTTTCAGTGTCGCAGGCCAACGGAATTCAGTTGAATACTGCGAAGCTTCCGGAAGCCGACGCCTCGATCCGTCAGTGGGGCCTGCGGCTCCAGACGACTCCCTGACGCGCAGCCTTCGGTCGCATTCCTCTCCTCGAGAGCCACCATGTCACTCCGGCAGGTTTCTTCACCGCCGTCCTGCAGACTCTGACCGCTACCTCTCGATCGCTAGCCTTCAAAAGGTGGGTGGCACCGATTGGAAAGGTGGGTGGCACCGATTGGAAGGTGGGTGGCACCGATTGGGAAGGAAAGAGTTGG
>JBJSWM010000071.1:0-3879 GCA_046085865.1 Pirellulaceae bacterium | reverse complement strand
GGTCGGACTCGGCCGCGTCCGGAGTGTAACGCCAGCCCCCGCGATAGGCTCCCTGCTTGTTCCGTCGCTGCGCTTTAAGGATCAGATCGATCCCATCCCTGCACGCCAGTTCAATCTTCTCATCCTGCTCCCGGTCGGCCCCCATCCCGAGCATTTCGGAAAGCATCAGGGTGGTGATGCCATGTCCATACATTCGGGAGCCATCTTTCTCACCGAAGTATCCTTCTTTGTTGCGACGGTCGTCCTGCAGCACAAAATCGAGTGCCCGGCGCATCGACTTGCCGCGAGGAGTCGGATCCGATGCCGTGGTGCCTACGCTGGCCATCGCCATGATGCTCAGAGCGGTCATTGCGGTATCGTGCTGCCCCATCGTGATCGCTCCCGACTCCTTCTGCTGCGTCAGAAGAAAGTCGATCGCGCGGCCGATGGCGTCCTTGGTCGGACCGTCGTCGCTTTGCGCCGCAATCGGACCGCCCACCGCAGCCACCAGTCCAGCGGCAAGCAGCATCGTCCAGATCGTGATTCGCCCGAGCGACGGTCGATGGGCACAAGAAGAAGCCGAATCGAAAGCCATCAGCGTTTCTCCTCGCCATCGCGCTCAGAAAGACTTCGGAAATACCGCTCGATCTGCCGTCGATACTTAGGAGACACCATTTCCCTCTGGCTTTCGACTACCTCCGCCGCCTTCTTCTCCCGCAAGCGACTCCAGTTACCCAAAGGCACTCCCTCCAGTGGATCGGCAGCCAGGGTCCTGCCAGGGCCGCTTCCTTCCTGCTGTGGTCCGCTGGAGCTGACCTGGCTGGAGGATGCTGCGGTAGCATTTGGAGTCGGCTTGCCCTGGCTGTTCAAAGGACGGCCATTCTGCGCGGCATTCTGGGAATCCGACTGGTTGCTGCGTTGCTGCTGAAGACTTTGCGCCAGTTGCTGGGCCGCTCGAGTAGCGCTTCCCTGGAAGGCATCGATGCAGAATTGCTTTGTCGAGTTGCAGCAGGGACGCTTCCCTCGGGAGTTCGCAACTGACGGTCCAGCTGATCGACCAACTGCGCCATCTCCTGCGGCGTCAACAAGGGAGACTGATTGGGCGACTCCCCAGCCTCCGAATTGGCCGACTGCGAATTAGCAGCCTGGTCGGCACTCGATGCATTCGATGCGTTAGACGCAGCCGATTGAGATGACGGATCCCCGGACACCTGCTCCCCTGGCTGGCTGGCTTGGGCGGAGGAATCACCCGAGTCATTGGCGGCATCCGCGTTGGTCTGTGTCTCATTCGGAGAAGCCTCTTGGGAAGCGTTCTCTTGGGAGGCTGCTTGCTGAGCGGCCTGTTGAGCTACTTGTTGATCGAGCCATTGTCCTAGCGCATCGGCGCGTTGCTGGATGGCTTGCTGCGATTGCGCCAATGCCTGCTGGGCGTTTTGGGAGGTGGGTGTGGAAGCGCGAGCGGCTGGGGATTGGGCTTCTGCCGACTGCGCGGCTTGCTGTAGTTGTTGCTGGGCTTGGAGAGGTTGTTGCTGGGCGGTGGCCCCTACGGCCTGCGCTTGCTGCCGCAGGGCTTCGGCTGTCGCTAGTTCTTCCAGCCGCTTCTGGTGCGCTGCGGCACGGTCCAGATCGCGAGCCGCATCGGCCACCGATCGTTGCACGGCCTGCTGCTGGTTGGCCGACGCAGCCAGTTGACTCTGCGATGCCTGCCACTGGGCGGTCCATCCATTGTCCTGAAGCAGTTCCTTCAGTGTCCCGGCGATTTGGTTGGCGCGTGTCGCGGCCTGCTGTGTCAGTCGCGACGCGAGTTCCGAACTGGGATTGGGGCTATCCAGAGGCTGCGCTGGCTGCCCCACTTGCTCTCGCTGTTGACGGGTCTGCTGTAGGCGATTTTCCTCCTGCTGCTTGATCGATTCGGCCTGCTGCGCGACGGCTTGAGCCAACTGCAATTGGGCTTCCGCCTGCTGCAGCTGCTGTTGCAGCGATGGATTGTCGGGGGTCTTCTCTGCCTGCTGCTTGACTTGATCTCGACGTTGCTGTGCCTGCTGAGCCGTCTTTTGGTTTTGCTCCAGGCGGCTTTGAGCCTGCCTGACCTGCTGCTCGCGCTGCTTGATGTTCTGGTCCGCCTGGCGAACATCCTGATCTCGCCACTGGTTCTGGGAACGCTCCAGGTTGGCCTTGGTCTGCTGCCGCTGCTTGTCGTCTTCGAATTTCTTTTCCTGCGAGGTGTTGGCGAGACCTTGCTGCGCATCCTGGAGCGAAGGCTGTGCCTGTTCCAGCGATTGACCCAACTGCTGCGCGGCCTGGACCAAGCTTTCGATCGGATCGCCGCCACCTACTTGCCGCGCCTGATCGATTGCCTTCTGAAGGTTCTTCGCCTCCTGCTGCAACTGCTGCTGGCGGTTGGCTTGACCGGCCGAGGCGGCTTGGCTGGCGGCTTCCTGCGCCAGACCCTGCGCGACGCGGGCCGCCTGGTCGGCCTGGAATGCCAATTCTTGCTGGAGCTGATTTCGTTTCGCCTCCGCCCTCGGATCCGCTTGCTCGATCGCCGCTCGCATCGCCTTCTCTCTCTGGGCAGCAAACTCTAGCGACTGTTGCGACTGCTGCGCCAGATCCTTGGCGATGTCGTCCAGCGCCTCCCGCATCGGCTGATTCTGCTTCAGTTCCTCTTCCAACCGCTTCAGCAAGGCTCGGGGATCCGCCTCGGCAAGATCGGACAACTGCTGTGCCTTCTGGTAGGACTCGTCGATCGCGTCGCGCTGTTCGGGGGACAACCGATCGGCCAACGATTCCAGATCGCTTTTCTGTGTGCTTCGCTGCGCCAGCAAATCTCGGTCGAAATGCTCAGCAATCGCCTCGAATGTCTCCTGAGCTCGCTGGTTGGCCTCCTGCCATTCCTTGAGTGGCTGTGGGTCGGTCAAGTTGTTGGATTGCGCCAGCTGTTCGGCCGACTGCTCCACCTGTTGGCTTGCAGCCAACGCCAACTGCCGACTGAGATCTGCATCGCGCGCCAGCGAACGACCGGGGGGTGCGATTAGATCCTGAGAGACGGCTAGATCGACCAGGGCGGAATCCAGTTGTGCTTCGGGGGCCTTGTCACCGGCAGCGGAGGGACGTTGGCTGGCCAGCTGCTGGCCCTTCGCACTCGACTCGCCTCGCTTCGCTTCCTCAGATGCCTCTTCCGCCTGCTTGGCTCGATCCTCCGCCAACTGCGCGGCAGATCGAGCCAGTTCGGGGATCGTGGGTGCGGCTTGCTGCAACTGCGAGCGAGCCTGTTCGATTCGGTTCTGAATCTTGGCTGCTTGTTGAGCCAACTGGTCGCGCAGGACTTCCAGATCACTAGCGGCTGTGGTCGGATTTTCTCGATCCCATCGCCTCTTGCCGATCTTCTGATCGATCTGCTGCGACTCCGGGGACCAACGGAGCGCCTGGATGGCATCGGCCACTTCGGCCGGTAGGCCGGCCTGCCGAATCGCCTGAGAAGACTGTTCGATCGCTTGGCCGACCTCATCCCACTGGCGAGGATTCTCGCTGCGTGCTTCCACGCTGTTTGGCGCAAACCGCTCGGTCTGCAGCAATTGCTCGACCCCATCGAGCGTCTCCTTGAGCCGCTGATCGGCTTCCAACGCGCGGAGGTTCGCTGCGATCTCTTGCACCGCTCGATCGCTCGCCTCCAAGTTCCCCTGATGTTCTTCCAGCGCCGCCTGGATCGCTCGATACGCCGTCCCCAGATCGGCGGCCAGCATCCCGGTTTGCTGGGGTTTGGCCAGCATGGCCGCCCGTCGATCCATCAGCTGATCGATGGCATCGCGGGTGGCCTCTGGGACTTCGGTAGGATCTGCCAGTTGCGTTCGCTTCTGTCGCCACTGCCGTGCCCATGCCCACTTGAACTTTGACTTACAC
>JBJSWM010000070.1:0-2196 GCA_046085865.1 Pirellulaceae bacterium | reverse complement strand
ACCCAAAGCGAACTGGGGGGGATCTCGGCAGAGTCGCTGACGGAACCGGAACTTGTCCGATGGGAGGGACACGATGGACTCGCGTTGACCGGATTTCTCTATCGACCCCCCGCTAGCTTCGAAGGGAAACGCCCCGTGATCATTTCGATTCACGGAGGCCCGGAAGGCCAGTCCCGCCCGATTTTTCAAGCGAGAAACAACTTTTATTTGAATGAGCTGGGGGTGGCCATCGTCTATCCCAATGTGCGGGGGTCGGTGGGCTACGGAAAGACCTTCACCCAACTGGATAACGGGATGAAGCGTCTGGACTCCGTCCGCGACATCGGCTCACTGCTCGACTGGGTCGCTGGGCAACCCAACCTCGATGCCAATCGCATCATGGTGACGGGAGGTTCGTACGGTGGCTACATGACCCTGGCGACGGCGACTCAGTACAACAATCGCATTCGCTGCGCTCTTGATGTGGTGGGGATTTCCCACTTCGGGACGTTTTTGAAGAACACGGAAAGCTACCGTCGCGATCTGCGGCGAGTCGAGTATGGGGATGAAAGGGATCCGGAAATGGCCAAGTTTTTCGATCAGATGGCGCCGCTGAATCGAGCCAGTCAGATCACCAAACCTCTTTTCATCGTCCAGGGTGGGAATGACCCGAGAGTCCCGCTGAGTGAGGCCGAACAGATGGTGGCCAAAGTGCGTGCCAACGGGGGGCCAATCTGGTATTTAATGGCCAAGGATGAAGGCCACGGCTTCAAAAAGAAGGCGAATGCAGATTACCAGTTTTATGCGACCGTGCTCTTTATCGAACAGTACCTACTGGCGCCTTGACCAAGCGGGGCCATCTTACGTGGCATGGGCGTCCCGCCCATGCCAGATGGAGATAGGTGCAAGAGACGGCCAGGGAGACATGCGTGAAAGCTGCTTCTTTTGACTTGCTAGCTATTGCGATCTTCTTGGGCAAATTGGTCGGAAAGGTTCAAGTTCCCTTGACGCGGTAGGACGCCATCCACTACCTCCTCCTTCGAAACCTGCCGGGGCGGAGTCGGTCCGCCTCGATTTTTCCTGGGAGGATGCCGTGGCGATGCAGATTCGTTCGATGCCAAGCCGATCGCATCGTCGTTGGGTGCCTCTCGCACTGTGGGTCATTGGGTCTGCGGTTGCCACATCCGGATGTCAGCAGCGCGTCTATCACGACCTCTACTCCCAGCAGGCGTCGGCGGAAATCCGAGCCTTGGAGGATCGAATCTACGAGTACGATTCGGAGTTTCGATCGCTAGAAGAGGAATTGGTTGGGATCGAGCGAGAGAATCAGAGGTTGCGATCGGAGCTGCAGCGGCTGGGCCCCGGCGGCTTGCCGCTTCGAGGGAACTCCAGCACCATCCCCAGCCCATCCGATCGGCCGCGAAGCCTGTTGGAGCCATCCAAGCCACCTGCAAAAAAACTACCCTCTCCTTCCGGCGGAACGCCGGTGCAGCCCAAGCTTCCGCAAGGTCCGGGCGAGGAGATCGATTTGAGTCCACCCGTGGTGGAAGTTCCCAAGCTGGATCCAACTCGCGATCCGCTCAAGGGATCCGCGTCGGGTGGCGTCCAGCCGCCTGCCAACGTCCCACTGGATCCTCCACCATCATTGATCCCTAGTACCCTTCCGAAGCTGGAAAATGGCAACGCTCCCTCCGAGCTGCCGATACCGGAACCCCGTGGAACGCTCCCCGAGCCTGCGGCTCCCTCCGGCAAGGAAGTCGATCGTGGTTCTGAGCTGGGACTACCAGGGGCAGCTCCTGCCAAATTGCCCGAGGAACCTTTGTCATTGCCTCCTGCCCTCGGTCCACCTTCCGCTCCAGGGAATCAGATTCCACCGTTACTGAACCCACCCACCAATCCGGCCGAAAGCCTGCCGCTTCCTCCCGGCCAAGTGCCTGGCCTTCGAGATCGAGGCTCCTTGGAGTCGCGAAGAGCGCCAGTCGCAAACGTGGCGATGGATCGCGGGGGACTCAACCAGGGAGGGAGCGTCGTATTGGCTTCGGCAGAAGACCCGATGCCTTGGGTGGAGGAATCGGTGATCGACCTGACATTTCATCCGGGCCTAACCCGGGTGCAGAGTAGGAAACTGGGGGACTGGATCGACGGGGTGCAGATCGTCGTGCAGCCTCGCGGGGCTTCCGGAGGGATCCTCGAGGTCGACGGCGTATGGACCGCAGC
>JBJSWM010000069.1:0-9403 GCA_046085865.1 Pirellulaceae bacterium | reverse complement strand
CTGGAACCCAGGGAACTGCGCGATCTGAATTCGATGGAAGCGACTGGACTTGCCAGCGATCTTGGAAGCGGTCTACAGAGGCTCTGGCAACAGCACGGGTTGGCGGAGGGAGGCACCCTGCTGATCTCCGACGGAGCTGCGACGGATGCCATGCCACTGGAGCTTGTGTCTCAAGTGGCCAGCCATTCGAACCATCCCGTCGATACCATCACCGTCGGTCCCATCGAACAGTGGCCCGATTGGATGATCGATCGATTGCGTTTGGATGATGTGGTGTTTGAAGGAGACCAAGTGCTGGTCGAAGGGTTGCTGATGGGGGTTGGATTCCGCACGCCGGAGACAGCGCAAGTGTCGCTCTGGGACGCGCAGTCCAACCAAAAGCTGGATCAGATGGAATTGCCAGTCCCCAGCTTTCCGGCGCGTCTCCCTTTCCAGTTGCGATGGAAAGCAGAAGGAATGGGGGAGCGAGTCCTGGAAGTGAGAGTCGATCCAGGGCGGGGTGAAACGAATCTGAGCAACAACAGCCAACGCAAAACCATCCAGATTCGCCGCGATCCCCTGCGCGTGCTTCTGGTGGCCAGTGCGCCATCCTATGAGTTTCGGTTCCTCAAGCACTACCTGGAAAGGGCCAGGCAGCCCAACCAGCCGCAGTTGCCCGCCTTCGAGGTCGCCTCCTACCTCGAATCGGCGGATGCCCGTTATCTGGAGCAAGATCGATCCGCAAGCGATCTCTTTCCTTCCTCCACCGGCCAGCTTCAAGCCTGGGACGTGGTGGTGGTCTGCGATGCCGACGCCGCCTACTTGGAATCGGGGCTTGGAACACTTCTAGCCCAATGGGTTCGGGAGGACGGAGGGGGAGTCTTCTGGTTGCAGGGCAGCACGTTGCGACTGCAGGATCTGTCTGCAGATCTGAAGTCCTTGCTACCGGTAGAGTCAGATCCTGCCGGTCCGGCTATCTTGATGACCACCGCGGTATCGGGCCCCTGGCAGCTGTCGGAAATCGCTCGACGTCTTGGACCGATGCAGATCGATGTCGGCTCGCAAGATCCAGAAGAGGCATGGCGGCAATTGAAGCCATCGGGGGCTGCTCAGGCGTCGATGCAGGTGCGGGAGACAGCCAGCCTGCTGGCGAACGATGCGCGGGGGCTTCCGGTGCTGGCGATGCAGTTTGCCGGTGCGGGCAGAAGCGTCTGGATGGGAAACGACGCCACCTATCGATGGCGAGGATTCCTTGGCTCCGACGTCGTCTACGAACGCTTCTGGATGCAGTGGCTGAGGTGGCTGGCCCGACGACCGCCCCTCCCTTCCGCTCCCCAATACCATCTGATCGCAGAACCCAAGGTGGTCCGAGCAGGAAGCCCGATCCGGGTGGAACTGGCCCCCAAGGAGAGCAGCTTCCAGGGGACCGCCACACCCAGTGATGCTGTGGAACTGCAGATCGCTTCGGCGTCCAGTCGCACGATAGGCCGCGCGACGGAGAACAGCAGCCTGCTGACTCGCAGCCAGGAAACCCCCGACCGGTATCGAATGGAACTGGTGCTGGAACAACCTGGGGAGTTCCTGCTGTCGGTCCCTGAGTTGACTCCACAACCAGAACCCATCAGCGTGATGGTGCAAGGGGTTTTGGAAGAGCAGCAGGCGATGGAACCAAGGCCGCAGTGGATGGAGCAACTAGCCCAAAGCGGATCGGGAGTCCACCTTCCATTTGCCGAACGCCAAATGCTCTGGGATCAGCTTGCAAGTCGCTCTCAGGAACGCCAGGTGGCGCTGCCTCCCAGGTCGATCTGGAATCTGCCCTGGATCGTCGGCATGCTGATTGCGATGCTGGCGGTCGAATGGGTGCTGCGCTATCGATACGGTGACGCTCCTCCCCTCGGCCGCTGATCAAACGGGAGACCTCCGACAAAAAGAATTTGCGGTGGCGCCGATTTGATCGATAATCAAATGTTTCCTGCTGGCCGGTCGTCACAAGGATCTTTCGAGAGGATGTCGCGCATGAGCTGGAAGCTGGGTGGGGATGGGGGTGGGATCTGGATCGGCTTGCTGCTGGTCTCCCTTGCAATGGCCGGCTTGGCCAGGGTAGCAGCACAGGATCCCGCATTGGACTCCTCATCGACTGTCGGCTCCGGCGGACTTACCTCCACCGGAAGCCACACGCTGAAGCTGCGTCCCACCCGATTGCGGGTAGCGATCGAAGTGCGTGGCGAAGGAAGAAGTGGTGCCGATGCTTTGAGGGCTCTTGCGGATCAGAGAACGCTGGTTAGCCAAGAGCTTCTGGAGATGCGCGCCGATCGGGAGAAAGTCGAGTTTTCGGCTCCCAAAATCTCCATCGGCTATCTGGGCTTTTCCGATTTGAACCACCCGATGCTTCAGAACCTGATCCGCCGTGGTCTGGTTCCCGCCGATCCCTATCAAACGGACACCGACCTGGAGCAGGGGGAGGTGCCGATGCCAAGGTCGTTTGTGGCGATCAGCAGAGCGACAGCCGAATGGGAGTTGCCGACCGATGATGCTGACGCTCTGGCGCTTCTTCCCGAGACGCTGAGGAAGCAGGTGGCGCAGCGCGACTTGACCGGGAAAAAGAAGCGACTTGAGATGACCGACGAAGAACAGGAGCAGTGGGCGGAGCTGCAGAGGCAGGCGGGAAACCAGAACTTCTTCGTGCAGAACCAAAACCCGGTATCCAGCGACGTCCAGTGGGTCTACGTGGCTACCCTGGATCCGAAACTGGAGCAGGAAGCGATTCAGGCAGCCTACCAGGAAGCGGAGCGTCGCGCGGCGGCGCTCTCTGCGGCTTCGCAGTTGAAATTGGGACGTGTCATCCGCCTGACTCATTCGGATCGAACCGCCGACGCGGTCTCGGGAACCTACGATGGCTCGTCCTCCCGAATGGTCCCTCCGCAGCTTTTGGGGCGTACGGGAGAAATGGTCGCCACCGAGCCAGAAGGGCTCCGCAAAGTCTTCACGGTGCAAATGGTCCACGAAATTCTTCATTGATTCTTGATCTTCGTCGCCCGATCGTTTCTCCTATCCGCCAGCGACGAAAAAAGAATTTTCCTCTCGCGAAACCCATAGGTCATATTCGGGTTAGGGGGCTGGAAGCAAGCACTTCTTGGACTTATTCTGCAAGAGTTCCGCTCGGCAGGGATGCCGGCCGGTGATCGTGCCGGCGACAGGAACTCTAGCCGCCTGGAACTTTCTGAGGATCGAAAGGACGCCCAGTGAGCAAGTCGTTGCGGGGTGTAGTGATCGCCATCGATGAATCGGGCGATCTGATCACCGACATTCAACAGGACCAATGGTCGCCGCTACCGGCAGGGGTCACGACGCGCGTGGTGATCGACGGCGAACATGAGACCTTCGGAATTCACCCCCCCGATTCCTCCCTGGAGCCGATGACGCTTGCGGCGGTCGGTGAGCCAGGAAAACCACTTCGGATCTGCCTGTTGGGTGACTCGGCTGCGGGGATGCTAGGCGTTCGTCGCGGTGCTTCGATCACCATTCACTGGTAGTCCTTCATCAGGGCCTTTAGCACCACATTCATGGATGAAACCGATCGGCTGAGAGACTGGGACCGACATCATCTGTGGCATGCCTTCTCCCAGATGGCAAGTTACGACGGGTTGATCATCCAGTCAGCAGAAGGATGCTGGCTGACGACCATCGACGGCTCCCGATTGCTGGATGGGGCCAGCAGCATGTGGTGCAACGTTCATGGGCATCGCCATCCGGTGATCGATCAGGCGATCCGCGATCAGTTGGATCAGGTCGCTCAAGTGACGCTGCTAGGGATGAGCCATCCGGTGGCGATTCGACTGGCTAGGCGGCTGGCGGAACTGGCGCCAGGAGCAATGCCTCATGTCTTCTTCAGCAGCGATGGATCCAGCTCGGTGGAGGTCGCCGTCAAGATGGCCTTCCAGTACTGGCAACAGAGGAGAACCTCGCGGCGTCCGGAGAAGACCACCTACCTGGCGGTCGAGGGTGCCTACCATGGCGATACGCTGGGAAGCGTCTCCGTGGGTGGCATCGCCCGCTTTGTCTCCATGTTCCAGCCGCTCCTCTTCTCCTCGATCCGAGGCCCGACCCCCGACACCTACCGTCTTCCTGCTGGCATCCCCGAAGACCAATTGTGCTCGTGGTACCTGGAGCGCTATCGCCAGCTGATCTCCCAGCATGCGCACCGGTTGGCTGCCGTGGTCGTCGAGCCCTTGGTGATGGGAGCCGCCGGCATGGTGATGGCGCCTCCCGGTTTTCTGCGCGGCCTTCGAGAGATCACTCGCCAGTACGATGTCCTTCTGATCGCGGATGAAATCGCAGTGGGGATCGGTCGCACCGGGACGTTATGGGCGTGTCAACAGGAAGAGGTGGAACCCGATCTGCTCTGCACTGGCAAGGGTCTCTCGGGTGGCTATCTTCCCATCGCAGCGACGCTAGCGACCAGCGAGATCTGGGAAGCTTTTCTAGGCGATTATTCCGAATCACGAAGCTTCTTTCATGGACATACCTTCGGTGGCAATCCGCTGGCGTGCGCCGCCGCGCTAGCGAATCTCGACCTTCTGGAACAGGAGCAGACGCTTCGGAAATTGCCGCCGACCGCCGAACATTTGGCGAAACGTTTGGCGCCTCTGGCCAGCCATCCCCACGTCGGTCAAATCCGCCAGCGCGGCCTGATCGCCGCCGTGGAACTGGTGGCGGATCGATCCACCAAGACAGGATTTCCATGGTCCGAGGAAATCGGCAAGAAGGTCTGTCAGGGAACGATTCGCCGCGGCACTTGGCTTCGCCCGTTAGGGAACGTGATTCCCATCCTGCCTCCCCTTTCGATTCGCCCCGAGGAGATCGATCACTTGGCGGCTGGACTGACAAGCAGCATCGGGGAAGTTCTCGGAAACTAGAAACCCGCTATCCGTTTCCGGTGGGACTGCTACATCATCCTTGCCGCTGCTCAGTGGCTCTGTTGGCCGCGCTACTGGATCGGTAGCTCCAAGGGCACTTCTGCCGGATCGACCTGGATCGGAGGAGGGAGGTCGGTGGCGTCTTGCCGGCTGGCGTTTGGAACCGGTGACGCAGGTTCGCTTTCGCTTCGGTCGACGGCGATAGGAGCGACCGACTCGCCGCTTCGATCCGCGGCGCGCTGTTGGTACCTAGCCATCGATTCCGGATCGTAGGGGTTGGGACGAGCTCCGATCTCGAGCGCTTCCCATGGCTTGGGGAAATAGTAGAGCGGAGCGCGGGTTTTACAGCCCGATCCATAAAGCCCAGCGTTCACGTTATCGCGCCACGCCATCGCTTCCTGGCTAGTTGGTTCGATCTTGGATGCCAGATAGCCCCCCAGATAGCGAGGGCGATTGTAGATCTTTCGATACGGCACCCACGACTCATACAGTGGGTGCGGTATCAGATCGGGCCTGGGATCGGCGGGATCGTAGGGGCGATGCACCTGCGCCTGGCAATGGCTAGCCAGGAAGAAAACCAAAGACCCTGCAACTGCAAGCATTCTTCTGGACGTCATGGCAGCGATCCCTGCGAAGCCTCACGATCGGTACAATCCAGAAGGTTTATCGGCATCGCGATTGGAAGCCTGCCAATGAAAATGACCAACTTCCTCTAAACCTTGGTGGGCTGGCTGATTCCTGGCCTGCGAGGGGTCGATAGAGCGGAAGGGGACGATTCCGAGGTCGACTGGGGTAGGGCAGAACGGATGCGGGATGGCTTTGCAGGTTTTTTTGCGGCGCTTCGCCGTTTTTTTTTCGTTTCGCGGGGCCTTTTTCAGTGGCAACGCGCAGCCGGATCGAATTCCATGCGGCATGACTGACAGTGGGATAGCGAGCGATCGGGAGAAGGGGATGAAAATGCTGCGAGTGAGCGGTTGGATTGGAGATCGACGAGGTTCCAGATCGTTGCTGCATTGGCTGCTTCTAGCACTGCTCTGGGGAGGAGCCGCAATGATGGTCGGACCAGAGGCCCTTCTGCTGGGGCAAGACGATTCCGAAGATACGTACCGATCGGCCCGCAAGAGGTTGCTAGAGGATGTGCTGAAGCCAGGTGGCGTGCGCGAACCGAAAGTGCTGGAAGCGATCGGCAATACGCCGCGGCATGAATTCGTCGATGCCTCCCAACGGGATAAGGCCTATTACGACATGGCGCTGCCGATCGGCGAAAGCCAGACGATCAGCAGTCCGTACATCGTCGCCGTCATGACCGAAGCGCTACAGACTGCACCGACCGACCGCGTGCTGGAGATCGGCACCGGAAGTGGCTATCAGGCCGCGGTGCTCAGCCCTTTAGTCAAGGAGGTCTACACGATCGAGATTGTCGAGAGCTTGGGATTGAAAGCCACCCAGTTGCTGAAGAGACTTGGATACACGAATGTCTTCACGCGAGTCGGCGATGGATTCAAGGGCTGGGAAGAGGCAGCCCCTTTCGACAAGATCATTGTCACCTGCTCGCCGGAGAAAGTCCCCGAGCCATTGGTGGAGCAGTTGGCGGAGGGTGGGCTGATGGTGATCCCTGTGGGTGAACGATACCAGCAGAGCCTCTACTTGATGCGCAAGCGGGACGGAAAGTTGGAGAAGGAGTCGCTTCGACCGACTCTTTTTGTCCCGATGACAGGACAGGCCGATCAATTGCGAGAAGTGCGCCCCGATCCGTCCAACCCTCGTCTGGTCAACGGAGACTTTGAACTGCCACTGGACAACCCCGAGCATTGCCCGGGGTGGTACTACCAGTTCGGGATGCGGGTGGAATCGGATCCCGACGCGCCGGAAGGACCGCAGCACATCGTCTTTGAGAATGACATCCCGCATCGGCCCACACTGCTTCTGCAGGGGATGGCACTGGATGGCACATTGGTCCGGAAAGTCCGTTTGTCGACCTGGGTTTCGACCACGCAGACGAAGACTGGAGGGGGCCCGGAGGAAAAGGCCGCCATCGTGCTCCAATTTTTCGATAAGGATCGCAATCGCATCGGTTACTATTTTCTCGGTCCTTTCCTGGGGACCAAAAAATGGCACCGAGAGCAGCGCGAGTTCGAGGTGCCGCCAAACGCCAAAGAGGCGATCGTTTCGATTGGCATGTTCGGAGGTACTGGCGTCGCGCGTTTCGATGGTGTGAAACTGGAAGTGGTGCGGAATCGCTAGAAAAGCTTGCCCTCTCTTTTCTGCCAGGGGGACAATCGAGACTCCCACCAGGGTCTATCGCTAGAATGCGACCGACTCGGGAAACTTTTCTCCACGGACAGGCGTCTAGGGAATAGTCGGCCGATTCCGATCACCGAAATCCATCCCCTTGGTCCAGTTTCTCGCTGGAAAGCCCTGGATGAGGCAACCACAATGGGAGGGAATCGGGCCATGAGCCCCCCGGGGGGGATTTCGACCGCTGGCGCCATGCTCTGGTGCCGCGATGGTTCATGCAATGACCAGGCAAGAGACGGGAAAAGGAGCGGGAGACAGATGGCCCAAGGGATGGCGAGCGATGCGCGGCCGCTGAGCGACGATGATGTGCAGGCGATCGATCGGCTTCGGGAGGCCTATCGGGGACTGAAGCAGGAGCTTTCCCGAGTGATCGTCGGGCAGCAGGAAGTGATCGAGCAACTAGCGATCTGTCTTTTCGCAAGACGGCATGCGTTGCTGATGGGGGTTCCGGGGCTGGCAAAGACGCTGCTGGTCAGCAAATTGGCCCAGACCCTGTCCCTGGAGTTCTCAAGGATCCAGTTCACCCCCGACCTGATGCCGATGGACATCACCGGCACCGATATTCTGCAGGATACCCAGAGCGGTCGTCGGGAATTCGAATTCGTTCGAGGCCCTCTGTTCGCCAATATCATCCTGGCCGACGAGATCAACCGCGCACCTCCGAAGACTCAGGCCGCGCTGTTGGAAGCGATGCAGGAACAGAAGGTCACCGTCGTCGGTAAAACTTTTTCGCTGCAGTCCCCCTTCCTGGTGCTGGCCACTCAGAACCCAGTGGAGCAGGAAGGGACCTATCCACTTCCCGAAGCACAGCTGGATCGCTTCATGTCGCTGATCGAACTCGATTATCCCTCGGAACAGGAGGAGATCGAGATCGCCAAGACGACCACGGGTGGCGAGTTGCCAGAGCTCAAGGCGCTGATGCATGCCGATGAGATCCTGCAGCATCAAGCATTGGTCCGGCGCGTGCCAGTGCCCGACCATATCTACACCTATGCCGCCCGGTTGGTCCGCAAGACGCGGCCGCAGGGCTCTACTGCACCCCAGTGGCTGAAACCTCTGGTCGCCTGGGGGGCTGGCCCGCGCGCGGTCCAGAATCTCATCTTGGGTGCCAAGGCAAGGGCGGCGTTGCAAGGAAGTTATCTGGTGCGTCAAGAGGATGTCGAGCATGTGGCCGTCCCGGTGCTCACCCACCGGCTAATCACCACCTTCGCCGCTCAGGCCGAGCAGATCGGCGCCAAAGAAATCGTCGCTCGACTGGTTCAGGAATCGACCCAGGAAGGTGCGGACTGAAACGGCTGTCCAGTTGCTGCAACCAGCGAATCGCTCCCCGGTTTTCCGGAGATGCTGGTTGCCTGCGGACGGTGATCGAGGCGCCTAGAGGCTGGAATGCAGAAGGTTGAAATCGGATGCTGACGGAACGCAAAGCGAGAAGTTTCCTCGACCCCAAAGTCTTGGCAAGGCTTTCCAGCCTGCCGCTTACCGCGCGTCGACCGATGCTGGGGCAGGTCTCGGGGCGCCATGTCAGCCCCCATCGCGGGGCGAGTGTGGAGTTCGCCGAGTACCGAAAGTATGTTCCAGGAGACGATCTCCGTCGGCTGGATTGGCGCGCCTATGGCCGATCGGATCGCTTCTACATCAAAGAATTCGAAGCCGATACCAACCTGCGGCTGTATCTGATCGTCGACACCTCTGGATCGATGGATTTCGGTAGCGTCGGTTGCAGCAAACTGGAATATGCCCGCCGACTGGGTGCCGCACTGGCCTACCTAGCGGTCCAGCAGGGAGATTCGGTGGGGCTGACCTGCATCGCCGACAAGAAGATGCAGAATCTCCCCGCTCGCCGCAATCCAGCGCATCTGACCGTCCTCTTCGATCAACTGGAACAGGCCAAGTGCCAAGGTCCGACAAGGCTGGATGAATTGCTGCATGAACTGGCCGAAACAACTAGGCAACGGTCCCTGATGGTGATCCTCTCCGACTTTTTTCTCGATGCCGAGCAATGGCGGGGCTGCTTCGAGCATCTTCGGTTTCGCAAGCACGATATCGCCGCATTCCACCTCTTGGATCCCGAAGAGATCGATTTCAACTTTCAGAGACCAACCCGTTTCCTCGATATGGAAGGTGGGCCAGCCATCTTTGTTGAACCCAGCGAGATCGCAGAGCGATACCAGCGGGCCGTGGGAGAGTACCTTGAAGCGATTCGCCGCATC